>JAKQFZ010000894.1 GCA_029558215.1 Candidatus Omnitrophota bacterium | reverse complement strand
ATGAAGGAATTGAGACCCCGATGAGAAGGGGATTGAGACATGGCGTGGAGAGAGTCCTGGGCATCGAAGACAGGAAAGTCAACGACTGGATCAAGGCACAGCCTGTACGAGCTGGCTCGTGAGACTCTCCGGAACAGGATCGAAAAGGGATAAAGGAGAACAAGTATCATGGCAACGATCACCGCTCATATTCTTGTTGGAGAAGCACACCCGAATCATGAAGGGATCTGCCCCTCACATCAGATCTACCTTTCAGAGAATTCACGTCCCGCATTGACTCTTACCGGAACCCAATACACTCAGGCGACAGAGCCGTCTCCCAGGATCGTCTGGGTACCGACTGTGGAGCACATGCTTGAAGATGCATTGCTGATGATTGCCATTCACGTGGCAAAAGATCCAGAGATTCTCGAGATGGTGCGAGGATTCACCACGAAAATTGAGTCCGAACGCGTGGAGATGTATGAGGATCTGGACGACTCCCAACGCGAAATGCTGTATGCCAAGTGTCGGGAACTCTCCACGTTTCCCAAGATCATTGTCTGTGTGTTTCGAGAGTCCGCGTTTTGGGGACAACTTGAGGTACTGGAGACATACAAGATGTCCGTCGAGGTGTGTTGGACTAACTACTCCCGTCTCTACAGCGCCTGGACAAAGAAGACCTGCATCGAAGGCACGCTTAAGAAGGCGTCGAGAGACAAGGACGATAGTATCCGAGGTTGTCAGACGGAACACGCTTAAGATGCCTCGCATTGAGAACGATGACATGGTGCAAACATGCTGCCGACAAGCCTGTCCGCATATGGATTCTGCCAAGGACTCCTCGGGGCGGTGATGACCCCATTGAACCCCAAACGCTTCACTTTACCTCGATATATGGCCAGCTGGTGGCGCAAGGCCAGAATTTCTCTTTGCAGCGAGAGACGAGAACGAAAAACGGAAGCAGCACACCAAAACACGGCAGACATTACATTCCTCATGCCTCAGAACCTATACGAAGAAAACCTCGTTCGCAAATGCCTGCCTCAGAGGGAGAATAAAAGATGGAGGCCAAGAGACTTTTAGAAGTCCAACAATACCAAGACATTCGAATTTTCGGGAGGGACAGCATGCGACAAGACCGACTGTACCCGTTGGATTCATTGCCGCAAGAATATTCTTGCGCTGGGATTACGAATAGCGTAATGTAGCAGCACAAATGCAGAATCTTACCGAGAGAGTCTTCAATTTGGCGCCACCGGGCGGGTTGTTCGATGAGACCGTCATTCACAACCTGTTTCCGGACAGCAGTGATGGCGCACGAGCGCTGTTGGTGCATCGGGCATGTCAGGCGGGCGAGATCCTGCGCCTGAAACCCGGACTTTTCGTGCTCGGCACGCCTTATCGGAAATCCGAGCCGCATCCGTTCGTGGTGGCCGCGGTGCTGCATTCCCCGTCCCACATCAGCCTGGAATCAGCCTTGGGGCATCACGGCCTGATTCCCGAGGCGGTCTACCAAGTGAGCAGCGTCACAGTTGGGCGCAGCCGGGAGTATACCACGCC
>JAKQFZ010000855.1 GCA_029558215.1 Candidatus Omnitrophota bacterium | reverse complement strand
GTGCCTTTCGGACTTTGTGTCACTAGGAGAACCTCAGACTCGAATTGTGTTGGCTTTTCTCTAAGAATTATCTTGACACTGTCAAATAGTGTTATATGCTCCTGCCTGGAGGTGAAGGACTATGATTCAGAACATGCCAGTGGAGATGAAACTTGGCGAGCTTTCCGAACGTTCAGGCATCCCAGCAAGAACGATTCGTCTCTATGTGTCCAAAGGCCTGTTGCCAGGACCCACACGACCTGGCCCTGGAGCGACCTATACACGTGAGCACCTGCAACTGTTGGATCGAATCAGACAGCTCCAGCGGCAGGGCATGACGCTGGTTGAGATTCGCGGGCGGCTGTGCGTTCGGGAGCCGGAGAAGAGTATTGCCAAGGCGGAAGCATGGATGGTCTATGACCTTGATTCGGACGTCAGGGTCATGGTTCGAGCAGAGAGCAGTCCGTGGCGCCTCAGAAAACTGCAGCGGGCGCTCGGAAGATTTCAGAAGGAGATCAAAGATGATGAGAACGGGAATGCAGAACGTGATGGAAGAGATTTGTAACAACTACTGCGTCAGGAATCCGAAGAGTGGGGAAGAATGCAAACTCGCGATGCAGGAACTTTGGCTGACAGGGCGTTTGCTCCCTTTGGGTGCCCGTCTTGTTGTTCGGCATGTGTTTCGTTCGGGTGAGACCAAGCCGATGGAGATGGTCTACAGTTTTGCGCTCCCCAGGGATGCATCCCTCAGCCGGTTCAAAGTCACCGGCAAGTCCTTCTCGGTCGAGTCTGAGTTGAAAGACACACAGCAGGCGGTCAAGGACTATGAACAAGGCGTCGAAGAGGGTCATCTTGGGGTTATGGCGCGTTCCTACAGAGACGGAGTTGTGAATCTGACGCTTGGAAACATTCTTCCTGACGAGGAAGTTGTTGTGCTCCTTGAGATGGTTGCTGGAGTTCAATTGCAGGATGACGGGTACCGGTTTCGATTCCCCTTTACGCTGGCTCCCACCTATCACGCACAGGCACGGACTGTGGTGAATGAGAACGGTATGGGTGAGATGGAACTCCCCGAAGAATTCGGAGATGTGATCCTGCCTGTCTGGTCTCAAGATGCTTCGGCACTGCATCGGGTTGGTTTTGATCTGTCTGTCGAAGCCTGTGGAGATCTCCTGGAAGTTTCATCGCCGTCGCACACCGTTCAGGTTCA
>JAKQFZ010000839.1 GCA_029558215.1 Candidatus Omnitrophota bacterium | reverse complement strand
CAGGTTTTCGATGTATACGCTTCATTCACATTGAACAGGAGCTTCCCGTGTTCCCACGCCTTGAACTTCAAGAACTCCTGGAATCTGAAGTGAGCGAAGGTGAGCATACTCCGGACGGACTTGGCTCGAATTTTTCTCGTCAACCGCCTGCTCATCTGCGAAGTCTCGAACTTCGGAATGAGAATCACATCGAAGTTGCGGACGAAGAAGAGCGCGGCCTTATGATGCAGATCGTCGATCAAGTCCTTGATCTTCCATCGCATACGGGCCTGCGCCTTCTTCATCCGATATCGCCTGTTCTTGTTTTTCTCCTTGCGTGTTCTGGAAATGAGGTCGTCGAGATGATGGCAGAGCCTTTGAATCCGTGAAAAATCCCCTGTCCCGATCTTGCCACAACAGTCGGGGGAATAGAACGTGGTGAACGTGCGAACTCCCGGATCGATGGAAACCACTCGGCCTTGGCTCTCGGCAGTCTTTATGGCGGTCTCCACGGGCACGGTCACGAACCATCTTCCCGATCTGTATGTCAAACGGCAATCACCTTGGGGAGGTGGTACAACTTCTGAAAAACTCATCTCTCCGAGCATGGTGTAGTACGGCCCCTTAGTCGGATTCATCGCGCTCTTCGGGATGAAGATCGTCTGGCTTGAATTCTTCCTGCTTCGAAACTTTACTATGGAGAATTGCTTCTCTCTTTTCCACTTGGCTTTGGCGTTCTTCACGGCCTGACACGCATCTTTGACCGCGATGGCTTTGACTTGGAAGGGAACGCCGTCGCACCACTCCGGCAAGTCCTTCAGAAGCCAGAGTTTAATCTCCATCCAGTTCGCCTTGGTTCCCGGCTCCTTGAGGTACTCTATCGTCTTGTTGTAGACGTACCTTGAAACACCGAACCAGTGTGTGAGAATCTTCCTCTGCTCGAAGTCCGGATATATCCTGATCTTCCGCGATCTGAGTCCGGTACTTTCGGAGTCCGTGCAATCGACAGGAAAAGACGTGAAGGATGGTAAGCAGGTCAGTAGTGAGTTCTTGCTCAGGTGAGAGTGAAACCTCGTTAAGAACCACGAGTTCTCCACCGGACTGTTGAATAACAAACTCGATGATCTGGCTCCCGAATCTTGCAAGACGGTCTCGGTAGGCAACCACAAGCGTGATGACAGTTCCGCGCATCGCTCGTTCCAGTATGGTCCGCAATCCTTTCCGTTTGAAATTGATTCCCGAGCCAATGTCTTTGATGATTTCAGCGTCGGGATATCGCTCTCGCATGTACTGGGCTTGCCGCTCAAGATCGTCCCGCTGCTTCGGACTTGAGACTCGGCAATAACAAATTGTGACTCGCTCTTCGGAGGGGGCGTCCGGTGGCTTGGTGTAGTCGTCGATACAGACGCGCCTGTGTCCCCCCTTTGTTCTGTAACTTGAAATAGTGCCATTGTCCGCCCACCTCCTTATCGTGTTGGGATGGAACCCGCTCAGTTCCGCTGCTTTTTCAACCGAGTAGTATCTCATACCAGTATGATAAGGCAAGTATGCGGTTTTGTCAAGTCCTGTTATTTATTCTAGTACTATGCCTCAGCCCCCGTCGACCCGAACCCGCTCGCCCCGCGCACGGTCTCGGAAAGGTCGTCGGTCTCTTTGAAGCAGGCGCGGATGACCGGCGCAAGGATGCCTTGAGCTATGCGGTCGCCTTCGCGCACCATGATCTCACTGTTGCTCGTGTTCCGCACGATGGCGGAGACTTCGCCGCGATAAGACGAATCAACCGTCCCGAAC
>JAKQFZ010000823.1 GCA_029558215.1 Candidatus Omnitrophota bacterium | reverse complement strand
TCTCGAACGCAATGTGCCATGGATGCAGTAGGTACAGGCAAAGGGGCAACCTCGGGTTGTCTGAAGAATCTGATGAACGCGAATGACCTCTTTGTTGTTGGTGAGCGCAGGGTCAACTCTGTCCCAGTCAATAGTCACTTCATTGTAACCGTAGATTGGGAAGGGAAGCCTGTCCAGATCCTGTATCAATGGTCTGATGGGCGTTCTAAGAACTGATCCGTCGGGACTTTTCCGCCAGAGGTTCTGGATATCACCTCGTTTTGGATCGGCGACAAGTTCAAGCATGGCGTCTTCGCCCTCACCAATACAGACAATATCCGCGTACTGAAGGCATTCGTCGGGGCATATCGTCGGATGGATTCCACCCCAGACCACTGGTACATCAGGAAAGTGTTCATGGAGCAGGTCTGTTATCTCAATAGCACAGTCAACGTAGAGTGACGTCAGTGTCAGCCCGAACATATTGGGCTTAAGGGTCTTCAGATGCTCAATGAGGAGTTCCTTCTCACGAGGAGTTACCTGGCGGGGACGCGGACAGAAAAGATCGCCTCCAAACTCCGCTCGCCGAACGAGTCGAATCTTCTCGTATTCAGAACTCCGTTGCGTGGCCAATTCTTCTCGGGACACAAACTGCGTGTCAAACCATTTCATGTGCGTAATGGAAATGTCATGCCCCGCCTTCCTCAGGCACGCGGCGATACTCCGAACCCCGACACAAAAAGGATCATAGATCGTCAAAAAGGCAACATGCACTGGGTGTCCTCCATACGCAAAAGACAGACTCTACTCATCTCGACTGGTGGCATAATACGTAGCAAGGCCTCACGACGTCAAACGAACGGACGACAACAGTCAAAGGCGACCAGAAATGAACACGCGTTCAGCCAGCTGCCTACAGTCTGATTGCACAGGCAGAGGTCTGTCAAACGCCTGTGAGAGCAAGAAGCACTCTTGTGCGCTTCGTTGAGATGGTGGCGGTGTCGCTGAAGCGAGTTGCTGGTCAATCGTTGCGAAGAACCACCAGGTCTTGATATCCCCAGAAGTAACCTGGAATCACACGTAGAACGGTGAAATAGCGAGACCAGTTGTCTCGAATGTATGTCGGCGAGTGATAGATGCTGCGGTAAGAGGACTCTGGCAGGATGCCCTTCAGATCATGATTGGCACCGAGGTCGAGAAAACCACTTGATGCCCGGTACGTCCAGAGTGCTGAAGGTTCACCCAACCGACAGATTGCCGGTTCCCCGTGAACACTGACAAGGATCAATGCACCCTTGCACGACAAACGACGCAGTTCCGAAAGCCAGGCAAACTGATCCTGCTCATTGAGATGAGTGAAGATCGAGAGACCGAGAACCAAATCAAAAGACTCCGCTTGGAAAGATGTCGGTGGAGATGGCGCCGTTTCAAGGAATGTCCCAAACGGTAGGTTCTCCCGACACCAGGCAAGCGCCTCGGCATCAATATCTATTCCCGTAACCGAAGCACCCCTTATGTGACGGAAATAACGTGTCGAGCGTCCACAACCGCAACCCCAGTCCAGTATATGAGCGAATGCCTGGTAGCCTGAGAAACCTAGGCTCTTGAGGACTTGCTGAAACTGCATGAAAGTTGTCGCCCCCACCGAGTTGAAAGAGAACGCATCGTCTCCGCGATGAACTCTCCTTCTGAGTTCCAACGGAGGCAAAGGCTCATGATCGCCGAAGCAATAGTAGGATGCCTGGCTGGGTCGGAAGGGAACATTTGAATCTTTGCGAACAAACTGAATCTCGACAAATGGGTCGGACAGATCTCGATTCGGGTTGAACGGAGTTCGGCATCGAAACACGCAATCTCCCGCCTGAGGAACATACCAGAAAGCCTTTCTTACCGGCTCACACTCAAGAGGGTATTCGACTTGATCAAACGCAACGCCGTTCAAGGTGAAACTGACTCCCGATACTTCCTCCTGAGGCGGAAAAGCCCATCCCTCGACTTCC
>JAKQFZ010000811.1 GCA_029558215.1 Candidatus Omnitrophota bacterium | reverse complement strand
GCTGAAAGCACCAGGCTCTGCAATTCCGCTTCGTAATCGGGGTCGCCAGCAATGACCGCGCGCTCCGCTATTGACGTTTCTGTGTCTGGGTGAACGTCCATCCAGTCGGCGAGTTTGAGTTGAAAGGCATGGCCGTTGTTCTCGACTACCTGGGGAACACAGAGCTCCTCAAGTTCAGGGCGTCGCTCTTCAAGATAGTCCAGAATCTCCTGGGGCTCCGAATAGTCCGCCAGATTGCCTTGGGTGTCGGTCTTGAAGTGCTCCAGAAGTGTCGCAAGACGTCCAACTTCTTCAGACACGATCTTGTAGGAATAGATAACGGTCAGAGCAGCTTGTGCGCGGTTGAGTTTCTGTTCTGCCATGACTTCATCCACAACAACGCTCATGCCGAAATCGTCAATGACCCTCTGGCCGATGGCAGAGATTCGGTCGCGGTAGAGTGCCATGCGTTCTGCAACCTTCTGTTCCAGCCCCCTACCACGAATCACGTTGAAAAGAGCCATTTCCTCTTCGATCCAACTCTGCACGTAGCCTTCGGTCATACCGGCAGACTCCGTCGTCAGAATGTGCAGGTTCGGAGTCTTTCGGGTTTTCTTGGCGATGTGGGGCAGCAGCCTTTCGACGGTGCCTTCCAACTGTTTCTGATTCTTTTTCGGTGAGGCATTCAGACAGGCTTCCGCAAAGCCTTTCACACTGAACTTTCCACACAATGCAGCAGCCTCACTCAAGAGACATGAAGCGCCTTGGCTCTTGCCTGCGCTGAGGCAAGGCAGGAGGACTTCACGCATCGCCTGAAGCCGATCCACCTGTTTGGTTTCAACGGTTTTGGCAATCTCCGGCAGGCACTGCTGACTGCTCTGCAGAACCGCTGCGGCGATGATGGCGATGTCACGATGCATCTTGGGATTGTCTCCCACAACGCATCGCATAGCCTCACCCCACATCAGTCCCATCTTCTTCTGGAGTTCCTGGGCGGCCTTGTTCAACGCAGGCGTGCGCTCCACACAAAGCGTTCGGGCAATATCCACCGCAAAGGAATCACAGACCTCATCAATGTTGCGCACCCAGTATTCCGCATGGGCGCGGAAGAATGCTTCCATGGCTTCCTGATCCACGGCCGTTTCAATCACGTCTACGTCAACCTGCTGACCTGCAACCATGGCGCTCTTTCGAATGACACGCTCATGGATGAAAAGTGGGATCGCCTCAATCCAGTCACCCACCTTGGTGATCCAGTTCACGCTCTGCTTGTCGCCATTGACCTGAACTTCGCCACTGCCTGGACACGAATAGGTGTTGTGTCCACCCAAACGAACCAGATCTCGAAGATCCTCTTCTTTTCCGGGATGCACGTCGCGAACGCTGTTGGCATGTGCCAGGTTGATCGTCTCCGCCGGATGCAGCCGCTGAAGCATGATGACGTAGGCGGCGTCTCTTTTCGGGGCTTGTGCCAGGGCACTTCGAACCTTGTCTATCTGGCCGTAGATTTCCGAGAAACCCGCATTCATCTCCGTCAGAGTCTGCTTGGCACCTGCAACGGGTTCATGAAAGATGCTCTCGGCAGCGGAGTTTCTGTGAGCAACGGCTTCCTTCTGAGCATCGTTCTGATGGTCTATGAGCGTTTGTTCGAACTGATCGATGGCTCCCTTCAACTGGGCGTAAGGCACCTCTTGTGCTCTGCTGACCAGACTGGAGATGCGAGTCGTATGAGTCTTGAGGGAATCAATGCCCGCCGAAAGCCTGCCGAGTCTTTCAACAGGTTCCTTCAGAAAAGAACGGTCGGTTACATACCGGGCTGCGGAAAGCAGATGAGCCTGGTTTCCAAAGGCGCGGCTCAGACGTCCACCAACAAGATGGACATCATTTTCCAGAGCCCAGTCGCTGATGCGTTGAATGTTTGCACCTTCCACCTGCCAGTCGAAAGATCGCGAGAGCGCCTGATTCACCAAAGCGCGTTTCTCGTCAACATCTTCCATATCGGTAGACAAGAGATCGATGATCTCCCACTGGTTGTAAGGAATATCCAGCCGCAGACGCCCCAACATCCATGTCACCCATTTGTCACGCCATTTGAGAGAGCGCTCGGCTGCGGTCAGCAGTTCCGCCTGCTCCGCAGAACCAAAAGACTTTTTTGAAATGGCTGCGGCGATATTCGACCATTTCGATTCAAGAGCAGGTTTTGCCGCAATGTTGGCTTGAACCTTCTGAAGAATTCTGACAACCGAGGGGGAGAAATTCACACTACCCTCTTGCACATGACGTTTCAGTGAAAGACCAAGTTGCCTGAGACTCTCGGAATCCACCCCGTCAAACAGATCTATGGGTGCCTCGTCTTCCGACGCTGCAAGCACCGCATCACATGCGGAGTGAAGAAAGATGGAAAAACATCCGCTGCTGTCCCAAAGGCTTTCTCGAAGAAGTTGCACCAGTCGCGCTCGCTCCTTGTCTGACAGCAACTGGAACAGGCCCAGAAAACTGTGTATGGCCTCTCGCTCTGTGCTGCCGAGCATCCACGAGAAATGACTCAAGAGCCCCATGGAGAGAACAATAGCCAGAGAGTCCGAGTCTCTCTTGAACTCGGAGTTCACATCGGCATCAACCACGATCCCCATCTTGGACTTCTCGAGACGGGAAGCCATGAGCGAGGAGTTCTGCCACGTCACAGAAAGTGGAAACGATGTCTGCTTCTTGAGGGCATTCTGCAGAACGCTGCCGACAAAGGAACCCTTGGATTTCTTCAGCAGAAAAGCGGCCGCTTTTTCAAGCGCAGTGGCCAACGATTCGGCTTTGCGCTCCTTCAGTTGGACGCTTGCCTTTCCACTTCGAAAGGACAAAGTTCCAGAGGCAATGGTTTCGCCTTGGGTGCGCTTGGCGCGATCCACGAGGGTGCGAGGATTCCTGGATGCTGATCGCACGAGTGGAAATCGCATCTCTACGGGCACAGACGGAGCGGAGATTCTCTTCTGAACAGTCTTCCTTGGCATTGCTATCTTCCTTACTGGGAGACTCTCAACTTGGTTCTCCCTTATTTTTACTAAGAATGCAAAATATGAATGCGAGAATCGGGCAAAAAAACCATTATGTCAAGAAGAATCTTGCCAATAAGCATGGCAATGTCGATCTATTCGAACAATTATGCCTATAGCTGAATTAAATAACTTATTCATATTTATTGATTTATATAATAAATCCTCTTCGATTTGTCTTATTCTCTCTCATTTCTTGACTAATCCTGCATTTTTGGTTATATTCCTCAGTGTTCGAATCCGAATGGCGTTGAAGGATTCCAAACAAGCCGAGGATTCAGTTAAAACGGAGTATACCATGGTCGTTCGCCCCAACAAGTTGAAAAACCTGCAGGAGCGGCATCTCCAAGGGATTCTACAATATGTAACGCTCATGCAGGGCGTGACCAAGATTCAGCTTTCAAATTTGCTTGGGATGAGCCTGTCATCCATGAACGAACTTGTCAACCGGTTGCTCGAACAGGGCTGGCTCAGACAAGCAGGAACTTTCCCAGGGGATCGCGGTCGAAAAGCCCAACTCTTCCAGATGAATCCCGATCATGCCTGTCTGCTCGGTATTGACTGCGGCCGAAAGACAACCAAAGCGGTCGTTGCAGATCTCTGGCTGAGACCTATTGCAATAGAGACGACTCAGACTCCCTTCAAGGAAAGTCAGCAGACGATTCTTCGCAATATCGTGCAAACGGCTCAGGCGGCACTTCGCTCCTCAGGAAAGCCTCTGAAGAAGATCGTCGGGGGAGGCTTGGGGCTTGCAGGACAGGTTGATGAACGAGCCGGCAGATGCCTGAACTTCTTCTCAAAACCCGAATGGAATGATTTCCCAATACAGTCATACCTGAGCGAGCATCTCAATCTGCCCTTCTTGATCGTCGGATGGTCACGTGGTGGACTGTTGGCTGAGAAATGGTTTGGGAAGGCCAGGAATGTTCAGAGCCTGCTGTTCGTCCACATCGGAAGCACGATCAGCATGGGCATGGCTTTCAACGGAAGCCTCTACCTGAGTGCTTCAGGCGTTTCCGGAGAACTGGGTCACATGACGGCCAAACCCAACGGGCCTCGCTGCTACTGCGGCAACCAGGGCTGCCTTGAAGCCGTTGCTTCAGAGAACGGCATCCTCGAACAGGTGGCTTCAGCACTGAGTGAGGGCATTCAGTCTCGTGTGAACGACTACGGACGCAAAGACAACTACACCTATGAGGATGTGGTACAGGCTGCCAATGATGGCGATAAACTCGCATTCCAGGTTCTGGAACAAACTGGAGAGTACCTAGGCACCTGTGTTGCAGATGCCATCAATCTGCTGTCGCCGGAACTGGTGATCCTGGGGGGACATGTGTTCGACAAAGCACGACAGATCATCCGCACTGTCGAAGTGACAATAAGAAAGCGTGCCTTGGAGACCGCAACTCGAAACGCTCGAATCGAGTTCACATCCTTTGGAGCGGAGACGCTGGTGTTGGGCGCCGCCGCGGCCGTGTTCGAATGCATTGTCACACCAAACAATGTTTTTGGACTGACCGATATTTCAGAACGCTTCCCCCTTCAAAAGGAGAACGGCCGATTGGAAGGCTGAAAACACATTCCGATGGCCGTTCAGAAATAGACCTATCCAGTCATCCAAACAGGATGACCCGTGGTTGAGACTACTTGGCCGGCTTTCCGTAGACTTCGATCTCGATGTAGTGATTCATATCGTTTGCCGTGTTGCCATCGCTGTAGAGACGAACGTAGCGCGCCTTCTCTCCTTTGGCGTCAATGAGTTTGCCCTCGTAGGTCTCAATGTATTCCTTGTCCTTGCCAACGCCCAACCCAGACGAGTTGTCGTGGTCGTTGCTGAACAGCGTTCGAACGTTCATGATGAAATCCGGATCATCGGCAATCTGCACCACGACGTCTTTGTAGACTCTTGCCTGCTGGTGGTAATGCCAGAAGGCGATGGCGTACAACAGATGCTCGGCACCCAAATCTACCTGAATATGCTGGAGTCCTGGGCCGAACTCAACGTAAGAACCGTCAACGGCTTCCTTGTCACCATCGGTAATCTGCTGCATGTCTCCGATAACCGGATCCTCGTCACTCCCGCTGACCGCTTTGCCCAAGGCAACATTCTTGGTTCCCTGAGGAGCCATAAAAGGAGGCCTTTTGGCTCCCGTGGGTTTTTCAAGGTTGGTGGACTGAATGTTCTTAGGAGTTCCAACAAACATCGGCTTGGGCAACTTGATCTCCAGAGGGGCTTTGCCGTCGCTTTCATCCTGCGCCGAGATGACAGGGCAGATGACCGCGAGCATCAGAACCATCAGTGCACTCTTTGTCCAAAATCCTCTCTTCATTTCATATCCTCCTTCACCAATCTGAATCTGTAACCGAGTCAGCGATCAGGATCTCATCATCGTCCCGATCCACTGATCATTGCTTCTCTCTATCGAGCCACAGCCAAGGAGGCCGTCGCTATTGATGAGGTTGCCAGGTTGAGCGTAAGCTCAGAGTCCGCGCGAACCTGAACGGTTCTGCCCCCAGAGGGCAAATTGTGCAACCCCTGCGTGATCCGAACATGAAAGCCACCATGGCCTTCCTGTCGTGTCAGTGTGACATTGGCCTTCTGCCCGTTGTCCGTGAAGATGATGGACACAGCGACAGTCCCCTTTCGAATCGCTTCGTCAAGGGGCACTGTCTTGACGTGATCCACTTTGTCTGAGATGGAACCTCTCAGGCCTCGGTAAGACTTGGTGCATTGCATCCGCACAAATCCACCAACAACCAGAAGGACAACAATCCATGTGAGAGTCCCGAAAACCGCCTTAACCTTCATGGCCTCAGACCTCCCTGCCCTATCAGGGGCATGTCACGCCGACCTAATCACTCTCGAGCCGCCTTTCGAACCTACCAAAATGCAGATGCCCCAGCGCGGCAATAACCGCAGCCACAGCACCGTAACGATGGACTTCGTAAAGAACCTGCTGCCAGTAAGTTCCAAACAGTGGCGTCATGCTCAACATCGTCGTCAAAGTCACGACAAGACCCGTGCCTAGAAGCGCCCAGAAAGAGACACGTCTCGCCATGGCGATTCCGCTGAGACCGTTCAGACGATCCATCCTGGAACGCTCTGCCTGAAGAACCGCGAACAGCGCAAGGATGACCGCAAAAGCGCCACCCGCAGAAACGTGTGTCATAAGAACCAAACCGGTCATCTCATGTCCCGTCACCAGCGAAGCCCAGAAGCCCGTTGCGGCGAGCACCAGGATACTAAGAACAAGGGCAATGTAGAGCAACATCTCCCCAAAATCCAAGACACCGATCCAGACAATGATGTTCAGGATATCTCGAAGTGTGAAATCGCGCTTGGAACCGAGAAGCCAGGACAAAATGGGCAGTGCAACTATCGCACCAGCAAACGCCACAACAGCAATGATCCGAAACAACATCTTATTCTTCTCTCGCGAAATACTTCAGCAGTCCCTGAAGCACGGCCAAACCATACAGCAGAAGGACTGCTCCCATAAAGATAGACGCTGCAAAACCAACAATCTTCAAGATCGGACGGAACAGGAACGAGAAGTTCCAGAGCCACAAGAGCGTGGGATTGAGTCCCTGAATCTCCAACATGGTCTTGGAGCGCGTCTCCCCAAGCGAGGCGGGGGTCTCAATATCAACACGCGAGTAGAAAATCGAGGAACTGGTGGAATGACACTCCGTACAGCCCTTGGCACCGAGCGCCTTCGCCGCAGGTCGAACCTCATGAGCCAGAGGCCAGGAATAGCTTTCGGCAACTGGATGCTCCTGAGCCACAAGAACTCCCTCTGCATCCAGTCTGTAGATGAGACCGCCACAAACATAGACCGGTTCTGAACCGGACTTATCAGCGGACTTGAGCAGTGCCAGTGCCTCTTTCACCGTGTCTTCAGAGAGGGGTTGCCACTCTTCGGGCTGTGTGGTCTTCTTGCTGCCAAACGCTTTGCCGGCATGTTTCTCCAGAGAGTCAATCGCTATCGGTTTGCATTCATCGCCGGTAAGCAGTCCCCAAAACGCAGGCCAAATCATCCTGTGTGGCTCGAATGTGCCATCGTCTTCTCTGACGAAGACCGGCTCCGCTATGAACGGCGGAACCTTGTCACCACGATGCTTCTCAGACAGTCCGAGTCCGTGTGCGCGAGCGGTCTGAACTCGAAACGCCTTCTCCCCGGGCTGTGGCCCAGAGTGGCAGGTCGTACAACTGAGACGAGTCAGATGCAGCGTAGGCAGACCCGGGTGCTTTGGATGAGGAGCGCCGAAGCGTCCTCCCGCATCCTGCAGTTCTTCGGAATCCACTCCCAAGTGACATCCACGACAGGACATGGTTGCTCGAAATGGCTGGCCAGTGTCTTCGGCTTCCCCT
>JAKQFZ010000801.1 GCA_029558215.1 Candidatus Omnitrophota bacterium | reverse complement strand
GGAACTGCTCGACGAGGCCATCCAGACGAGTCCTCCAGCAACAACCAGTCCGCCGAGCACCCACGGCCACAGGGGCGTCTTCTTCGCGGGCGCTGGCGCTTCGACGGCTTCAGCGAGTTGGTACCTTGTGCCCGAAGCGTCCACGAACTCCATGCTCCGAGGATCTCACGTCAGGCCACGCGCAGCGAGCGCTTTATTTGGATAGCTATTGTGAGAGATACTTTCTTGTTCGTGCGAACTCTGAAAATCTCTTGTACATAGAGATCATGTCCCAATTCACCGATGCTGCTGGCCAAATCTACGAGACCGAAGAAGATGCTACGAAACAAGTTCACACAGAACGTGCCGAACAGGACCAGGGGTTCTCTGGGGCTTCTCTGTTCTTCACTGGAGTGATTTCTTTTGTTTTGGGAGGAATTGTGGTGGCTTATGCAGCAAAGCAAACGGTTGCTCGTGGGACGGATTTTCGATACTTGGCAGACCGATTGGCCTCTGATCCGCGTATGCCTGATGCCAAGTTCAAGAAAGTGGTTCGTGACCCCGAATTCGGGAACTTGTTGCGAGTCAACGGCTTCGATGTCGTTGCTTCGAGTGGCCCCGTGTTTGCGTGGCTTGATGATGTGTCGGATCCGCCTGTCATCCGTGCTGCCAACCTTTTTACTGGTCAAGAGTACCCAAAAACGTTCAAAACCCAAGCGGCGCTTGAAACTAATTTTGACACGGTGGTGGTACCCTACTTGGATCCTGAAGTGAGTCCTTTTCCAGAGTTTTCCCATAGCGAAGAAGAAGAATTAGAGAGACACTCCTCGACCTAAAGAGAAGTCGCTGGCGCGCTTCTTGGTGCTTGGGGTACCATTGGCTCATGCAAGCATCCGTCCTCCCTGCCGATACGGTCGGCATTTTCTGCCAGCGCCACGGCCTCTCGCGAGAGGCGTTGTTTGCGCTCAATCCACATCTGAACATGCGATCCTTCTACATTGAAAGCGGCATTCTCACAGCCGTTTTGGATGAAGGCGAGCAACTTCGTACGTCGGTCGGAGTCGGCGCTGCACCGGCTGTCACTTATTGCCAGACGAACGAAGGTCAGGGTGGTTGGCAAAAGATGGATGGCCGCTGGTACTACGCGAACCATACGGGATTGACCCTCAGCGCCCTGGCAAATCGCTATGGCACGGACGTGATGACGATCTGGAAGGGATCCAGGTCGGCTGGAACCATTCCAACGACATGGCTTGGTAAAACCGTAGCTCCAGCGAAAATTGGAGCAGACAATCCACCTGTTTTCTATCCATCTGGTACGAATCTGAAGGGACTTTCTGATGGAGATCGAGTTCTTTTCTGGATGCCAGATGCAGCCATCGAGAAAGCCTATGCTGATGGATGTATCGTCGAGAAAGGGGATCTTGGTGGACCCAAACCCCTGGTGGCCTCCAGTGGCCTCACGGTGAAGTGCCAGCTCAATGACGGAAACGGTGGGTGGCAAATCGCAGACGATGGTCGCTGGTATTACGTCCACTACGAGAATCTGTTGCTAGGAGACCTCGCAGAGGTCTATCTGGGCAGCTCCAGCAGGGCGAAGGAGATCTTTGCAGGATCGCAGTCCCGTGGATTGCTGCCACCTGGCAGCACGGTGGATAACGTTCCCGTCACGGCCCCCTATGGGCGCACTTTCTTCTGGATGCCAGACGACGCCATCGTGAAGGCGTACAACTTGGGTTGCATCCCAGACGTTGGGCAACTGACCAAGCCCAAGCCTGTTGCGCCTGATTGCGCTGGGGGGGCCAAACCAATCTGGAGTGAAGCCCTCAACCAGTGGGATTGTCCAAAGCCCTGCACGGGTGGGCGGCTCTTCGCCAAGGATGGCCTGACGTGCGTTTGCCCAGAGGGCACGACTCCGACCAATCCTGCTGATCCACAGTCTTCTTGCAAAGCGTTGAGCAATACAACGTCTTGCCCAGAGAACTATGTTTTCGATCCAGCCACGAAGACTTGCAAGCCCGTGAAGACCAATCCGACGAACACGGATTGCCCAGTGGGTATGACGAAGAACACCTTGGGCGACTGTGTTGCAGCGACTTGTCCCAAGGGCCAGGAGATGAATCTCAAAGGTCAATGCGTTTCCAAGAAAAACCCACAAGGGAACGACAAACCATCTTCAGAGACCCAAGAGTCTTCGTCCATCTGGCCCTGGATCCTTCTTGGGGTCGCCGTTGTTGGTGGCGGTGGGTACATGATGTACTCGGCCAGCAAGAAGGATGCTCTGAAGAAACCCGAGGAAAAAAACAAGGCGCAAATGAAGAGATCTGGAACTCCAGAAACTTCCTCCACCAAGCCAGGTTCTACTCAGACGGCATCGACGTACAAAGGCGGATATCCAAGCGCACCTCCCCCAGGACAACCAGAAACGGTGTTCAAGATCAATCCAGTGGGAATGCCCACAACGATCGCAGCCATTCAATGGTGGTAAACGATCTGCGCGTGGACTATGAGAAGGCGACCAAGAAATGGTTTACCAAGGATAGGAAAGCCTCAGCGTAAACGCTGGGGTCCACCACATTTCTTGTTGAAAGAAGTCGAGCGGCTCTGGCAAGGTCGAACCATCCGTGAACGACTCCTCGTCCACGGAGGTGGGCCGAAAGCCCATGGTCTGTGAAAAGCGAGAATCTATGGCGTTGTCACCTCGG
>JAKQFZ010000768.1 GCA_029558215.1 Candidatus Omnitrophota bacterium | reverse complement strand
CTCCGGACAGGGCAGTGATGACATCAGGAGTCACCACGTTGTAACTGCCCTGAGTTCCATTGTCGAAACTGAAGGAGAGTCCCGCGTAGATGGTTCCGGCAACGCCCTGCACCTGATAGGTGTTGGCATCGTCAGAGACATAGTCTGCCAGAAGATAATTGTTGTAGAAAGGAGCGTCGTTCGGACTTCCGTTCTTGTAGGTGGTGCTGTTGGCACGATAGTCCAAATCCCAACCGATTTCAGCTCCCGAAACAAAAAGTTTGCCACCAGCATCGAGGAATTGCTGTGTGTGCATTTGTTCTGCCCAGGAAAAGGTCTCATCAAATGTGGACTCTTCGCCCAGCATCCAAACAACGGCGCTGTAGCTGCGAAGATCGATCTGCTCATCTACAACGGCTTCATTGCTGCAGAAATCAAAACCGATGCCGCATTGCGCCAGTGCATCACCAAACCGCGTCAGCAGTGTATGTGAAGCGCCGGAGTTCTGATCGTTGTAGCGGTCACTGCCATCCACCAACAGGAGCCGATGCGTCAGCGCACCATCCAGCCGATAGGCAACAACATCCGAGTCCACCGATTCCCCAGCAGTATTCTGAGATGTCATCTTGAAATAGTACGTGTGATCGGGCAACAGTCCCGAAACCTCACAGACCCGATCCAGATACGTCAGGGCTACCGAGTCGCGAATGCGCGTCCATGTTGTTCCGTCGAGGCTCAGATAGAGATTGAAGCCCGTGTTTGCTTCGCCATCCCATCGCACTTCGACCCGTTCGACACCGGTTCGCTTGATGTAGGTAATGTCCGGCTGTGGATAGACGACAACGCGGTACGTCGCGGCGCGATACCGTATCGGCTGATAGGTGTCGTCGCGAGCCAGAGAACGATGAATGCATTTCCACGCACCCCCGCCGGCAGTGGATTCATAGAGCATCGCTGTTCCCACTTGCGAGATGAAGTAATCAAAGAGACGAATGTGGCTGCCCGCATCGTTGAGTGCATCGCCCTGACGCAGTTGCTCCCAGAGAATGTCATCCGAGATATTCGGGAATCCCGAAGTCGCGACTCGGGAACTTGTCCAGGCGTTGGACACAAATCCTGAGCAGTCCGCACCCGCACAGTATTGGTCATAGGATGATGAGGAACTGGTGTCCTTGTTTCCCGCGCCGTCGCCTTCGGTCATGCGGAGCAGGTATTCCCGGGTGCTGTCCTCGCCTCCCCAGCAGTATTTCATGCCGGTCTTCCAGCCGACAGTCGCGTCGGGGCAGGTTGCTCCAGTGTAGCCTGAGTAGTCTATGTTTGCAGCGCTTTGATAGTAATACAGTGTCGCATAGTCTTCAGCGATGGCAAGAATCCGATCCCGTTTGACATTGCTGCTGACTGAACCCTCATAGGGATAGTTCACTGTCCACGCCGGAAGGCATAGTCCAAACACAAAACACAGCATGAGCACACTTCTCTTGCATGCAATGGTCATTTCAGTGCTCCTCCCCATATTGAATAAAGAGAACGCCGTCTTTGCGGGTGAGCATCTGAATCACCTCACCGTCGGCGCCAATCTCAGTCTTCTTGTAGACAGTCGTGAAGTAATCGTTTGGAAGACGATGGAGACAGAGAAGTTCACCCGTTCGCGCATAGTGATGTACTTCCAGCTCGGCCTTCTGACCAACCAGACGCTCCAACTCGACAAACACGCCTCCCTTGCCATCGTCGCATTTGAACAGCACTGCCCCGAGTGCGTCAGATCCCGACTGAATGGGAATCGTCACCAGTTCCTTGCCACCCGAGTCAAGTCCCAGCACGCGAACATCTCGACTGTTGATGCGCTTCACCTGGTAGATCATGCCGTCGTAGTCGCTCTTCCCCAATTGCGCCCGCGCCTGCTCACCGGTCAGGGTTTTCATCTCCATGCCCACAGTTCCTCCAGCGATCGGATAGACCATCTGGTCAACATTGGCGATCGCAACTGTACTGGCAACGGCATTGGGAATGCGCAGGAGCATGACCTCCGTCCCATAGCCTTGGATGATCTTCCGGTCGGCGTCCAACGCGAAGAGCGCTCTCGGCTCACCCAGAAAGCCGAACTGCGAGAGTCCCTTCTCACCAAGGACAAAGAAGCCTTGGCCACCGACTGCACAGATAGACCACCCAAGAACGTCTGTCGCAAGAGTCGAGATTGCGCCGCCCTTTTCAACTTGGACAACCCGCGCCTTGACGGTATCCAGAAGCAGAAATTCGTCCAGACCGCTCCGACAAAAACTCAGTGGCCCGCACCGCTCCATCTCCGGCGCTTTCAGAAGACCCACCTGGTTCTCCTTGTCGCCCCAGGGGATCTTGGCGAGAACATTTGGAGGATTCTGCTGGCTCACCGCCTCTTCACTGAGCGCGAGACACACAAGGAAGCCTATCAAGATGAAGGTAACCCAAGAACGCATGGCAGTTCTCCTTATCTGTTGTCAGCAGCATCAACAAAACCCATTTCAGATGAGCACAGACGCTCCACACCATCTCAGGTGCAAGTCTTACACAGACCGACGCACAGGGTCAACTTCGTTGTGGAGATGCATCGCGTGATCTCTTGTCAGTTCGTAGTTACGCCGTAAGGGGTGACCCGGAGTATGCCCTTACGGGCACACTACAAACCTTGCAGCGACGCGTCCGCTTGCCCTCATCGCGACCTTCTCCCACAGGAGAAGGAGTTCCCGAGCAGACGCTCGGCGTTCCCAGGATCTGCCGTCACCCTCGCCCTTTGGGAGGGGATGGGGTGAGGGTAAGCAGTGGCGTTGGCGTCCCTGCCGACGACGTGAGCGCAGAGAATCATCGGCACGAATGCCTGTGTCACGTCGAGAAGCAGCCCTCAACGAGGAGGGTGCCACACGGGAAAGAGAAGGCACCTGGCAG
>JAKQFZ010000757.1 GCA_029558215.1 Candidatus Omnitrophota bacterium | reverse complement strand
CAACAGGTGCGAGTGCGGATTTGATCTAAACGATTGATTCCAACAGTTGCAATGGAGTGTGGTATGTTTGGCCGAAAAGTCGAAGTTCCTCGGGTTGAGCCGCTCCTCACGATTGTGGAGCGTGACTTCGCAGACGAACATGAACGCATCACGGGGTTTCTGGACTACGTTCAGACACTTTCGAATAAAACTCGTGCGTTGGTTGGCTTGACAGAAGCCAACCATACTTACAAGTTGCTGCCACAAAAGCGAGACCTTCTGCACAAGATCGTGACCCTTGGTCTGCCGTTGTGCCAGAAGAATACTAACACGTTCGATCTCCCGTCGAGGAACGAACGGCTTCTTCCTCGCATCGCAGAACAGGCATTGCCGTCGCCAAGAACGCAGTACGGCATCGGGTATCGGTTGCTGGAGTCGGTCCCATTTCCCACTGACGAGGTGGCGCAGACCTACAAGCAGTTCAAGAAGCATTTCGACACCATGTTGTTGTGGTGGCACAGTTCTTATCTCGAAATGAACGACGCAGATCGTGAAATCGCTCTTGTTGGGGTGCTCGATAGTGGGTATCTGACCTTCCTGATCCAGAAATGGAATCTGGTGCAGGACGGCGACCGGACTTGGTTCTCTTAGCCAACCCAATCTTCATGGATGAAGAATGAAACTTCTGCTTGCATTTCTCGCTGGCGCTGCGGCTCGCTGTTTCTGGCCGTTGTTCCGCAAGGCTCCCATGAAGGTCGAGCCCGAGTGGCTGTCTTACAAGCCCAGTTTCTACGAGAAATTCAGTCGTCTCTTCCGCAAGAATCACGAGCTTCATACAAAAGCTCTGGCTTGGCTGAAAGAGGATGGCAACAGTGATGCTCCTACGCTTCGGCAGTCCCTAAAGGACGCTTGGACAGCGTGGTGGAAGTACCACGAGAGGCCATGTTGTGCCCGTTGTGGCACGCTGCGTGGCGGTCTCCGGCTGGAGTGTTCTCGCACCAGCTATTCCTACAATGGTCCGGACGGACCCAACAATCCCAATAGGCCCGATTTGTTGTGTCGTTCTTGCGCTCAAGAACATCACGACTATTGGAACGACATGTGGCGTGACTACTACTCGG
>JAKQFZ010000750.1 GCA_029558215.1 Candidatus Omnitrophota bacterium | reverse complement strand
TTGCCAATCTGTTCACAAACGAGAAGAATAAATCGGAAGGTCAGAAGATTTACGGAATTCCACGTCGTCTCCACCTGTGTCTCTCCTTTGCGTTCCGTCAAACAAACAAGTTTCCCAGAAAAGTCAGATAGCCAAGTGTCTCTACCTTTACGACAGAGGATTTGGGGTTGTCAAGGAGAATCTCCAAGACGCAAAAGAGTTGTCTTGCCGCTGAGCGCTGTGCACCGCAAAGAGCCGGTAGGTTCTGTAGAGGGGACATTTTGGCTGTGCTACCACACTTTGCCTTGACGCCGTTGACGATCCGACTGCAGCATGATAGCTTTTCCAACAGTTCTCATTCACTGAGGTTTTCGGAACTGGATTGAAGCATGGGTGCGTTCAAATGCAGCGTTATCATACCGACCTTTCGTCAGACGTCCCTGTTGGAGCAGACCCTGACAACACTGTCCAGGCAGAGCCTTGCTCGGGATGAGTATGAACTCGTTGTCGTGGACAACAACACCGACCCGCAGTACAGCACAAGAGTCCGCGAGGCGGCGGAGAAATTCTCTGCCGTCTCCCTTCATGAACCGAAGCCAGGAGCGGCGGCGGCTCGAAACAGGGGTGTTGACCATGGCGCGTCAGAAATTGTGGTTTTTGTGGATGACGATATTGAGGTTCGCGAAGACTTTCTGCAGCAACATCTGGCGATTCATCAGCGGGAGGAAAAGGCAGTTGTCGTTGGCAGAGTCGTGGAAGGGTTGAAGACCGCAGGTTGGTTTGGCCGATTTCTCAATGACTGCCAGATCATCAATCGCCAGCCTGATGGTGCGACTGAAGTTGACTTTCGTCAGTTCTACGGTGCCAATGCCTCAGTGAGAAAACGATGGATCGTTGAGGCAGGGATGTTCGATCCGACGTTTCTTCGAAGACAGGACGGAGAGCTGGCCTTCCGGCTCAAGAAGATGGGCCTGAACTTCCGATCGTGTCCGTCCGCCGTCGCCATTCATCACTCACAATTTTCGCCCGAAGGCTATCTCAAACGCGCCCGAGACAACGGGTACTATCTGGCGATGCTCTGGACAAAGCATCCGGAGTTGAAGGTCTTGGAG
Source organism: Candidatus Omnitrophota bacterium (assembly GCA_029558215.1). GTDB lineage: Bacteria > Hinthialibacterota > Hinthialibacteria > JAKQFZ01 > JAKQFZ01 > JAKQFZ01. The sequence continues at coordinate 4,972 of JAKQFZ010000750.1, read as the reverse complement.
AATGAGGCGCAATATCGAGGTCTGAAGCCTATTGTCGCTCGGGTTCTTGGGAATTGTCTTTTTGCGTTGGGTTGGCTTGTTTACCCGATCACACCATTGTTTGTTCACAAGGGCTTTGTCGCCCGAGTTCTTGTTGAAAACGTCCGGGGAATTCGAGATTTTGAAACGAGACAAGAGTGTTGATTCCCCGGTCTCTTGCGACGCCTCTTTTCCTTGCCGGAGATTCACCTGAGGTCAGCGCCGGGTCAGTTGGAACTGGATCGCCATGAGGATCTCACCTGCCTGCTGCAGTGCCACATCCTGTTGTTTCGTCTCCAGAAGGCGTCCTTCGATCTCGTGTCGGACTTCCTCAAAGGCCTTCAGGCGGGAAGGAAACACTTCGCGGATGCGAAGAATCACGAATTTGTCCTCAACTTTGACCGGCTCTATCACTCGAGGATCGGGAAGTACGTCTTTCACGGGGGGCGAGTCAAGCAGCTGATGTGCCTTGGTGCGCAGCGATTCCTGAAGTTCCTGCTCGAAGTGAGTTATCTCCTGAGGGGATTCACTGCTGCGCCATTGCTGAACACCGTGCTTGCTGAGTTCAGAGGCCGAAGAACCGTTTCGAAGAAGTTCAAAGACCTCTGTCACCTGTTTGTTCAATCGCTTACGTGCGAGTTGTTGTGCCTGAGTAGACTCCTCCCCCTGAGCCGTTGCCGGCCCCAAAGTGACCCGATCTACAATGACGCGAAGGTCGGTTCGAAAGGTCTCTTTTTCGGAATCGTAGAACGCTCGCAGTTGGGCTTCATCGCTGACAATATCCTTGAAGTGCTCCGAGCAGAGGCTCTGCAACTGAAGGTCTATGAGAAGTTGTCGGCTCTTGCGCTCAAGTTGTTTTCGAATCTCGGAAACGTCGAGATAGCCGCGGCGCCTCGCTGCTTCGGCCAACAAAGCGCGTTCGAAAACCTCACGAAGCACGTTCTTGTCGAATCGTTCAACGCCAGTGGCTCCAGAACCTATCTCCGGCCTGGAGTGTGGATAGAGATAGAGGTAATCATCAACGGTAAAACGCGTCTCACCAACCCGAAACAACAAATCCGACGGTTTGTTCATCACAACCAGTTTGTCCAGGTTGTTGGTGACATCGGCTGTCTTGAGTGTCTCTTCCTTGGTCTTCTGAACGAGTTCGCCGTAGTGCTCTTCCTCGATCTGGGAGATGACTCTGTCTTTGATCTGATCCCACTGGGGAGAGAGCGCACTGGTGCGATTGTCCACGATGAAAAGGTGAAAGCCGGAATAGGTTTCGATACAGGAACTGACCTGACCCGGTTCCAGAGAGAAGATTTCCCGCTCGATGACTGGATCCATGGACCCTTGAGAGACCGGTCCAATGCGGCCACCACGGGATGCAGACTCAGAGTCCGAGTATTTGTGAACCAGATTGCCGAACGCTTCCCCTTGCTTCAAACTGTCGCGCAACTGCTGGATCAATTTCTTCGATTGCTCCTTGGTCCGGGCAACCGGCGTATCGAGAAAGTCCATGTTCACAAAGACATGGCGCAATGTCACCGTTTCGGGAACCGCGTATTCTTCTCTGTTGGAGAGGAAATACTCCCGCGCCTCACTCTCGGTCACTTGCGCCTCGCCTCGAAGTGCGTCCTCGATGCAGTCTACAAGAAGCACCGTTTCGTACTCCCAGATTTGCCTCAGATACGAGGAATCAGACATGAGTCCGTGCTCAACAGCCATGTGCAGCAGCGTCTCCTCAAGAGCTAAATCCTTCGCCACCAGTTCAGTCGCTTTGAGGAATTCGTCGATCAGCTCCGAGGAGAGCTCCTCATCGCCTATTCTGCTGCGTTCGATGGGGCAGAGGATGCCCGGCATCAGACCTCCTGAATCAAGGGCACCCCTGATCTCAAGCAGGCGCGCATCCAGTGCTTCCTGTGTGATCTTGCCTCCCTGAAAGGTCGCGACCACCCGTTGCTCCACAGGCGCAACTCTTGGCCTGGGAGAAAACCGACGCAGATGAAAAAGTCCGAACGAAACGAGCAGGACAGCCAGAAGGGCTGCCACGATCTTCAAAGCCTTTCGAACAGCTGGGACTCCGGCCAGCCTGACTCTGAATCCATGCCAGATGAGCATGCCAACAATCCAGGAAAGCGAGTAGACCAGATCAAAAGAGGCTCTTGCTTTGCGAACCAGATACTTCATGGTTTGTCACCGAACAGGCCAGTGTCCCTCATCGCATTGAGACCAGGGGCGCATATCAACGCCACTCGTCAGCGAAGACAGAGGCCGCTATCGGTATCCCTCGCACTCATACGCAGTCCAAAACAGTCGTGTCGTTTACCGGGCAAGCGTCCGAGGGGAGGGGTATAGCCCACACGCCCGCAGGCGCTGCCTGCTCCGAAGGCACTCCTGAGAACGAGAGGATCAATTAGTCTCCAAAGGATCAACGGTGAAGGACTGCTCTTCTGTCTCCGAAGCGATCTCGTCCATGGATAGCATTTCCTCAGATGGAATCTCCTCCATGGTTTCATAGCCAGCCTGATCGTCCAAAGCCGCTTCTTCATCACCCATAAGTGAGAAGTCGGCATATCCGACCGGTTCTCCGTCAAGCCAGAACAAGGCACGCCAGTCACCGGAAGATCCTTCAGTCAGGAGTTTTGAAGGATTGAACGAGAACCCTACGAATTCTCCCGGCTTCCAGTCTCGACGTTCACGCGCCACAATACGACCTTGCGGAGAGACCATCTCCACGATGACAAAACCTCTGCTTCGCCCCCGGCTCAGCTGTGCCACCGCCACCAGTTTGGGATCATCTGTAGTGAAATCAGTCTCGGCTTCACTCCAACCCTTCCCTTGTGTTCCTTTGCAGATGAAGAAATCCTCCTTCATCTGAATCGAAGCCTGCTCAACGGAAGAGCCTTCCCTGCGAAGACCAGTCGGCATCAGATTCCCCACAGGTTCAACCAGATTGTCTCCCAGAATGCCCCACTCATTGAACTTGGCGGCGCATCCACACATCAGAATGCCAGACAGACAGCAGACCAGTGTCAGCGTTTTTCTCATCATCAGCCCGTGCCTCCCAATCGTTTTTGACTCACTCCCAGAACATTTGTCACTGAGAAACCGATTTGTAGTAGTCCACGGTCTTCTTCAGACCTGCCTTGAGATCGTGCTTCGGATGCCAGCCCAGAACCGACTTGGCGCGCTCCGCGCTCAAAGCAATTCGGTAAACTTCCCCCACTCGAGCTGGGGCAAGGATCGGTTCGATATGTGTTCCCAGAAGATCATTGAGTGTTTCAACAATATCCAAAACGGTGGACTCGACCCCTGTTCCGATATTGAATATCTCGCTCTCCCCCTTCTCCAAAGCCAACAGATTCGCCGCCACGACATCCCCGACAAAGGTGTAGTCCCGTGTCTGGGTACCGTCGCCAAAGATGGTGGGACGTTGACCCTGCATCATCTTGTCAGTGAAAATCGCGATCACACCTGCTTCTCCCTTGGGGTTTTGCCTCGGTCCGTAGACGTTTGGGTAGCGAAGCACGGTGTAGCGCAGCCCGTCATTGACCGCGTGAAGATGGAGATAGTGCTCCAAGGCATGTTTGGACACGCCATAGGGACACAGAGGACGAACCGGATGGTTCTCATCCACTGGAATGTAAGCGGGATCTCCATAGACTGCTCCACCGGTTGAAACGTAGACCAATTTCCTGACGCCGACCTTCAGGCTACACTGAAGGACGTTCAGTCCGCCAATGATATTCACGGCTGCGTCATGTTGAGGATCTGAGACGGATTTTCGAACGTCAATTTGAGCGGCGTAGTGGCAGACGAAATCCGGTTTCTCGCGGCTAAATATCGCCTGAAGTCCGTCCTTGTTCAGTATCGTTTCCTGACAAAAGGCGGCCTGCTTCGAAACATTTTCGCGGCTGCCGGTAGACAGGTCATCCACAACCACCACCTGGTGTCCTGCCTGCAAAAGCCCATCCACGAGGTTGGAGCCGATGAATCCGGCTCCGCCCGTTACCAAAGTCTTCATTTGTCACCTCAGACTACGAGCAACAGTTGCCAACAGCTGCCCTTCTGTCACTGTTTCCACAAACAGGGAATGCTGGAAATGGGACTGCCGACCGCGAGACGTTCAAGCCAGATCGTCCTTTGGAATCATGACCACCACATCCGACTTGTTCAGACAGAAGAAACTGGCTGCGTAAATCCTCTCTCCTGTCTTCAGATCCGAAAGCGTCGCATCCGTCAAAGGAATAAAGTGAATGTCCGCTCGGTTCATGAAGTCGGAGATGCGCGCCTGTGGGATAAAGTGTGCCGTCCCTTCCACACGAAAGCGATCGGTCAGGGCAATCACCTGCATCTGATCCTTCTTGATGACAAAACTGCGTCGAGGATCGAGAGGGCAGGTCTTGTCGTCGGGTTGCGCCATGGCAGTAGCCTCCTTCGCGGCGATACCAACATACTTCCCTGATCACATATCACGACTTGCCCAGAGTGGCAAGAAATTCCTTATTACTGCGCGTTTTCTTCATTCGCTCGATGATCAGTTCCATAACCTCGCTGATGTTCATCTCGTTCATGACCTTGCGAAGCAACCAGACGCGGGGCAGTTCGTCCTGCTCCAGCAGGAGTTCTTCCTTTCGGGTTCCAGAACGGTTCACATCAATAGCGGGATAGATGCGCCTGTCCGCCAGTTTGCGATCCAGCCAGAGTTCCATGTTGCCAGTACCCTTGAACTCTTCGAAGATGACCTCATCCATACGGCTGCCTGTATCAATGAGCGCCGTTCCAATGATGGAGAGGCTTCCACCTTCCTCGATGTTACGCGCAGCTCCAAAGAAACGCTTGGGCTTATGCAGGGCGCTGGAATCAACACCACCGGAGAGAATCTTTCCGCTGTGGGGAACGACCTGGTTGTATGCACGAGCCAGACGGGTGATGCTGTCCAGCAGAATCACGACGTCCTTCTTGTACT
>JAKQFZ010000746.1 GCA_029558215.1 Candidatus Omnitrophota bacterium | reverse complement strand
CTTTCCGAAAGAGAAGGTAAGAGCAGCTGAGCAGGGTGATACACAACTGCATTTTTCAGGACTAAGATTCCAAGGAGAAAACGACAATGACAAGATACAGTGAGCGGGGTGGATTCTATCGCTCGAGAGATGGGATGATCTTCGGAGTTTGCAGAGGTGTTGCCCAGTACTTTGATTTGTCGCTGTTCTGGGTTCGCATCGCCTTTGTGGCAGGATTTCTCTTTTCGGGTTTCTTCCCAGTGGGAGTCCTGTACATCTTCATGGCTCTGCTCATGAAGAAGGAGCCTTACTGGCGGACCATCTACTAAGCGACGGATTGGGCAATTCTGTAGAACAAAACGGGAGTGGACGATGGAAAAAGGACTTTACCGAGCAAGGGATGGGGCGATTTTCGGTGTCTGTAAAGGACTGGCGGACCGCTTTGACCTTGCAGTGTTTTGGGTGAGAGTTGCAGCCGTGGCACTGACTCTTTTCTCAGGTCTTGCTGCGGGAATCGTTGCGTACATCGTCCTTGCTCTGGTCATGAAACCCGCTCCGGCGATGCCCTTCGCATCAGATGATGATCGGGAGTTCTATGACTCCTTCACACACTCCAGAAGTCTCGCTTTGAATCGGTTGAAGAGAACCATGGATTTGCTCGATCGTCGCATTCAACGCATCGAAGACAGAGTCACTACCAAGGACTTCGATTGGGAAAGCCGCATGCACCGCTGACCGAAACCATTTGACATTTCTGCACATTCCATGTCCTTTATTGTGCGAGAAGGCACTGGCAATGAAGCAGGAGTGTCACCGATGTGGTGTTCTTCCGAAATCATCAAGAAAGTCGTTCCGGTCTGCTGTCTCTTCGCTGTTGTGTTGACGGTGGGGCTGGGATACTACGCGCGTTCACCAAAGCATCTCTTCTTTCCAGACGCGATGGAATATGCAGCGGTGGCTCGAAATATGGCTCGAGGCCAGGGAGCCACTTCCCAGGCGCTTTGGGTGCTTCGACTTGCGTTCACCAATGAACTGCCTGCCTCTGAAGTTCGCCGACCGTTGCTGCTGCCTTTGTGGACAAGTCTGTGGTTTCGACTCTCGGCAGCGACCGACTGCGTTGCCATCGCGGCAAGTGGCTTTTGGTGGTATGCCGCCGTCTTGCTGACCTTTCTGCTCGCATGGAAGAAGGGGTCAGCGGAGATCGCGGCGTGGAGTGTGCTCTTTCTCGTATTCGATGGTTCCTTCTTGCGGTATTCCTTCTGCGGTCTGAGTGAACCACTTTTTGCCTTCCTTCTGATTCCTGTCTTCTGGCTGCTCTGCAACTCGCAACGGCCTATGCACTTCCTTGGTGTTGGACTGCTCATCGGTCTTGGGCAATGGATACGCACCAACAGCCTCTTTCTCTTGCTACCGGCGCTCGTCTTTGTTGTCGCGAAGGCAAGGGAGAAAACGTTACTTCGAATCCTCTGTCTGGTTGTGGGTTTCGGTGTGGCCGTTGTTCCGATTGCCGTTCGGAACTTCAGTGTGATGGGAACCTTTGCACTCAACCCGCTCTATCCCTATGTGGCATTGAACTCGACACCGCTGATTCCTTCGGCACATGGCATGGAAAGAAGTATCGAGCCCATCTCCCCCATGGCGTACTTCCTCTCCAATCCGGCCGCTTTCTTTTCGAAATGGGGAACACATTTTGTCAACAATTACCAGTGTCTTGCGTTTTCGATCTATCCCCTGTGCCTTGGAGTCTTGATTGTGGGGTGCCTCTGTCTCCGTGAGGCACAAGGCAGAAAGGCATGCCTTTTTGTTCTTCTGTCGGTTGTCGTGTCTCTGATACTTCTATCGCTTGGAGAGTATGAAGACATTCGATTCTATGTGCCCTTCGCTCCTCTCATCTTTGTGCTTGCGGTGCAAGTTATCTGGGAGATAGGGAACAATGTGGGAGCCAAACCTTGGAAGACTCGGGCTCTTTTGGGCTCGCTCCTGACCGTCGGTCTGATCATCAGCGTGAACCATTTTTCCAGTGTGGATGAAAACGAAGGACGCAACTGGTATCTGGAACGTCTGGCAGCTCGGGTACAGACTTCGGTGCCCGCCGATGGAGTGGTTGTCAGCGACGTGCCATGGGTCACCGGTTGGCGCGCCGATCGCATCTCGGTCTGGCTGCCAGCAAAGGTACAGGAGTTGAAATCCATCGAACAGGATCTCCCCGTCGCAGCGGTTCTGCTCACCCAGGGCGCTCTGGATCCGCGTGAGTTCTCGCCCGAATGGGGTGCCATCCACCGAGGAGAGAGCAGTCTCAATGGTTACATGCGCACAACGTGGGACGACGTTCCTGGTGTCGTTCTGTTGCGCAAGATGGAATGAGTCAACGCCCACACACACAATTCGGTCTTATGTCCGCAACCGTTTTCATTTGCTTTTCGGTGTCTACACGGATACACTTCTTCGGTAGATCATGGGTGATGATGCGCGGCTGACAACCAAGCCAATGCCGTCCAAGACGGCTCGGCCTTACGTCCTGATCGTGGACTACGATCCGGTGCATTCCCGTATTGCACTGAGCAATCTTCAAGAGAAGTTCCCAGATGTCGAGTTTGCGCTCGTGCGTAACGGGCAAGACGCGGTTTCCATGATGCAGTCACGTATCCCAGACTTGACGATTACAGATCTCCAGATGCCCGGCCTGAATGGTTTTGCGCTGCTGCGCAAGATCCGTGCTGATGAATACACCCGAGAGGTGCCTGTCATGGTACTTGGCGGCGTGAGAGACATGGAATCCGTTCGGCTTGCCGTGAGTCTCGGAGCAGATGACTTTATTGCAAAGCCAGTGGATTTCCATGTACTCTCCAAGCGAATCAACCAGTTGATGGCGAAAAAGAAGTTGGGCTTGTCACTGCGGGAAAACCATCGCGCATATAAGCGCCGAGAAGTCCAATTGCCTGTGGAAGTGCACCTGATGGTTGTTGCTGTCGGTGCCGATCGATTCACGGTCCTCATGCCGGGCGAGGTTGTCAACAGCGCTTCCTCTTTGTTCAATATCTCCCGGTTGTGCCGAGCACTGCGCGTTCCGGTGGTGAACGAGCCAGTCGGCTGTCTTCTGGGCGAATGCAGATCCGTCAAGGGTGGTTATCTGGTGGATCTTCTGCTTCAGAAGTTGCCGCAGGGATATCCTGAATCAGCCGGTCGCGTTCATGACGTTGCCGGCTATGCATCCCAGGTTCTCGGCAATCCACGTCAACCTGTCTATGTCGGACTGCAATGCACGTCTTTGGATGTGAGCGGCGGAGGCATTCGCATCGAGAGTCCCTGGCCTTTCCCCAGCTCGGCAGGACTTCGAATATCGCTCAGGAAGCTTCTCGGTGGCCTCGGAATTCGAGCCGAGGACGTTCATGTCACCTGCATTGTTCGCCATGCTCCTAAGAAACAGCACCCGTTCCACTGCGGTCTGCAGTTCACAGACCTCGATCCTGAAGTACGGGAGGCTTTGATGAACTGGTGTGCCTCCACAGACTCCTTTGAAATTCCGAGTGAACCATCTTCTCAGAAGCCAAACATGAAGAAGGCCTGATCTTTCCAAAGACATTTTCTTTCCCAAAGTTTTCTCTGCCTCAGTCTGCCAAGGCTGATACTATTCGGCTTTTTCTGCTCAAGATAGTTCTCCAACCTGCCGATACCGAATATAAGTAAGAAGATCGCGTGTGGCGGGACTATGGATATTGAAGTTTCCCAGACAACTCTGGGCAGTCGTTTTCCAAGCATCTCTTCAGGAGCGCAGGATTCCCTGCAGAGCGCCAGTCCCTCTTCGTCAGGCGGAGCAACTCAGCAGTTTTTTTCAACGCAAGACCAACTTGAGATCTCCTCCGAGGCTCGGGCGTCCCTGGTCGCGTTGCGCGAGGCCGAGGCGGAAGCCGTTTCGGTGCTCCAGGAATTTGCGGCGCAGTTCTCCGCTTCGTACCAGTCTCAGACCTTGGCACAGGTCTCCAGAGTGGCCAACAACAGCCGATCGAGTCTCTCCGTATTGTCTCAGACCACATTCAACTTCAGCGTTCAGATATCCGCTTCTTCGCTCTCGACGCAGCAGGGAGGCATTGATCTTTCTTCGCTTTCAGACGCCAAACTGAAAGACTATCTTATTCTGCTCAGGAATTTCCTCAAAGATATGCGCAAAGGGATGAATGAGTTCTTCAAGGATTTCTCCACGTGGGTCAAGGGAGACGGAACCATGGACTTGGACAAGGTGACCTCTTTCATCAACAATCTTGCCGGAGATCTGGAAGATTTCCTGGGCAACCAGGCCGCGGGTTCGAACGTTTCCGGAGTTGCGGCGAGTCTTCGCAATATCAACATCTCTCTTGAAGTATCTGCGTCCAACACAACGGTGGTAATGGAGCAGATCGGGGATCCGCTGGTGCTTGATCTGGATGGTGATGGAGTACAACTGACGTCGTTGCTTGACGGAGTCAACTTCGATTTGAACGGCGATGGCATCCAAGACCGGATGGCCGCACTCCGGGGAGCCGACGCTTTTTTGGCGTGGGATCGCAACGGAAATGGCATCATTGACAACGGAAAGGAACTCTTTGGCGACCAGCACGGGTCATCGCATGGATTTGGCGAACTCGCGCGATTCGATCAAAACCGCGACGGCTTGATTGACGTTCAGGACGAGATCTTCAGCAACTTGCTGCTTTTTGTGGACACGAATCGAGACGGTGTCAGCCAGAAGAGCGAGCTCCGCTCTCTGATGCAGGCCGGCATCCAGTCGCTGAGCCTCAAGTATATGGATGTTCAGAACGTCTCACGTGGGGGGATGGTCTCCCAAGTCGGTTCCTTCAATCGAACGGACGGAACACAAGGCCTTCTTGCTGATGTATGGCTCAAGTACATCTGAGCGAGTCTTCACAAGAAGGAGCCAACCAGTCAAGACTCCTGTGCTATAGTCTTCTCATGAGTAGCAGACGCAATACATTGATGGTGTTCGCCGACAAGGCGGGTGAAATAGTCGAGCATCCGGAATGGGAGTTCACTGGACAGTCCGCCAGCTACTTCGTCCGCATTTCGGAAGACGATCTGATTGCTCTGCCCGAGTCGAGCCGACTGTTCACTCTGCCGGGAAGGTTCCCTGTTGGGTGGGATCCTGAGAGACGCAGTTTTGACATCGTCCAGGACATGGCTGAGGTCTATGACGAGAATGGGCTTGTTCAAGGTGTCGCCGCATTTCTTCCGCCGGGATATTTGCGTTGTGTTCTGCCTGCTTTCGCCAGGACGGAAGAAGCGCCAATGCTTCCCCTGTGGGCTTATACCGCTGTCGGATGGCGGGATGGGGGTTTCGTGGTTCCCGCAGTTCAGGTGGACAAGCTGTGGTACTGGGAGCCCAATCAATTCGATGACCGAAAGCTGGTGCCTCTGGTCGAAAAGCGTCTCAAGGAGAACCCTCGAAACCGGCTTCTGAAGCATCTGTCTCGTTGCGCTTTGACGTATCACTGTTTTGCGGGGAAGAATCTCTTTCTCCAAAGAGGTGAGGCTCCTTTGCCTATTGCTCCCGCGTGCAACTGTGCCTGCATTGGTTGCCTGTCGCTTCAGTCCCAGCAGGGATGCGAAGCATCTCACGAGCGGATTAACTTTGTTCCCACACCAGAAGAGATCCTGGAACTTGCCGTTCCGCACCTCGAGACGGTTCCAGACAGCATCGTCAGTTTTGGGCAGGGTTGTGAAGGGGATCCCATTTTGTACGGTGACACTTTGGTTCAGGCAATCTCGGGAATGCGAAGAGCCACACAAAAAGGCACCATCAACCTCAATACCAACGGCAGCCTGCCCGAAACTGTTGAGAAAGTCGCCAAAGCCGGTTTGGATAGCATTCGCATCAGCATGAACGCGGTTTCGCCGGAACGCTACGCCCGCTACTACCGACCGAAAAGCTATGCGTATGAGGATGTGGTGCATTCCCTGAAAATAGCCTCCGACAACGGAGTTCATGTCGCGATCAATCTTCTGATCTTTCCCGGCATTACCGATCTCAGGGATGAATACGACGGGTTGATCAAACTTGTTCGAGAATGCGGCGTTCATATGATCCAATTGAGGAATCTGAACATTGACCCCGATCTCTACCTTGATGCTGTAGGTCGTCCCGAGGAAACCGGCATGGGCATCAAGGCCTTTTTGGAATCTCTCAAGAAAGACTGTCCGGAACTGATACTTGGCTATTTCAACCGACCGCGAAATCGCTTCTCCCCGAAGTCTCTCATGGGCATACGGTGCATCTGAAGGGAATGACAAATCCCCCCTTGATCCCCCCTTGGCAAGGGGGGCAGTCTCCGGAATCCCCCCTTGATCCCCCCTTGGAAAGGGGGGTATTTTCGGAACCACCTTGACGAAGGGGGCTCTTGTTCTGAACCCCCCTTAACAAGGGGGGCTGGGGGGATTTTCGGGAGAGGCTGGCAAATAATGAGTGTCCGTTTGCACCGGAGAAGGGTGTGTGCTTGCCGCAAGGAATCTATCGCGATATCCTGCTCGGTAAAATCGAACAGAGGTCTTGATGCCTCTTGCTCTCGAAGGGGCAGTGAGCAATAATAAGCAGAGAGAAAAAGCAGAAAGGAAATCCATCATGACTGCTCAGGAAGTTCAGGATACCATTGAGAAAATGGCACAGCGGATTGCACAGCAGTTCGATCCTGACCTGATTGTTCTCTTTGGCTCATATGCGAAGGGTATTGCT
>JAKQFZ010000719.1 GCA_029558215.1 Candidatus Omnitrophota bacterium | reverse complement strand
AACGCGGCATGTACTTGCAGCATGGGAGTGCATACACGCTGCCTGTTCCTCCGACGTTCTTCCCACCTGGGTTCAGAGTACCTGAGCCTCCACAACGGAACCCCAAACCCCCGTTGGGCATCTTCAAACCGTGCGGACCCGCGCTTGTCATCGTTGAACCCAATGGTTGCCTGAGCTGCATGATTGCTGTCTTGAGTTCTCAATACCTCGTTACCGTAGACCCAAATGACAAAGTCAGGCATTGTGTGGCTTCTTGTGAGTTGGGTAAGCAGTGTGGTGGTCTCTCAGACCTAGCATTCAGTGTCGGAAAGGAGATCTGGGACTCGATAGAGAATCTGTTCGGTTTCGACAAGGAAGGTTGGTCTTGGGATGATATCAAAGCAGACATCTTGGGTATAGCGGCCAAGAACATGCAGGGTTCCTGTCTCTGCAACTGCAGACGCCTTGTGGATGAGTCAGATCTTCATCCAGACCAGTAGTCAGAGGAGAATGCAGTAATGTCACAGACTTCAGACACACCAAGGTGGATATGCTTGGAACTAAAGAGCCCACTGTTGCTGGCGGGAGCAGTCTTCTGTGCGAGTACCCTCCTCTGTTCCATCTATTTGTATCTCTATGGCAAAGGTATTCCTGCATATCTTATGTATGAGAGGATTGTTGAAGTAGAATCGGTGACTGAAGTTGAAGATATCCTGCAGTGCTCAGAGTACGAAGAAGCCGTTGCCCGATGGGAGAAGCGACCGGCGGATGGACGCCTACTGATTCTCACGAGGACCGGTGGGTGGGGAATAAGGAACATCGTAGTTGAATTCGCGAAGGATGGTCGTGTTATCCGCGTTTTGCACGGGAACCATGATGAGATGCATCTGGGACCTTATCCAACGGCGCTTAAAGACATTGCATACGGTATACGAAGGCTGTTTATTGGATATGTCGTTGTCCTAACGCTTGCTTTTATATCACTATTGGCGATAGTTTGGGCGTTCTCTGGAAAGAGCCCCCAACGTCGTTCAGTTTTGTTAGGCTTAGCCTACAGTGTGCTCATTACGGAAGTTTGCCTACTCACGGTGATGCTCACAGTGAAGATCTGTGCAGAGATGTTATTTTTGTTCGACCACGTGCTTCCTTTGCGATTCTGATGTACCTTTTGATGCTTAACTCGCTGCTGCACGGTTCAAGAACAGAGCAGGATTCGTTTGGAGCGGAGATGAACGGCAGTTGGGGAGATTCGAGCGTGAGAAAGCACAACTGGGGTTGTGAATACGACTCCGACGTTGCCCTGTACTACTTCGGCGGCAAACGCTCCTGGTTCTCCCCCGAACGCGGCATGTACTTGCAGCATGGGAGTGGATATGGGATATCGGGTGGAAATCCAGGTGGTTCAGCAGATGCCGTGCCCTTCTTCCGACCGCCCAAAGAACCCACAACGCCGATAGAAGACTGTTTCACGGCAGGAGGCGATCCTGGATGCGGAGGAAAGCCACCATTCGAGAGACCTTGGCCCGAGTGGGCCTCGTACGTATGGGAGAAGATGTGTGACACTAAGGTCGTTCCTCCAGGTCTCTCCGAATGGTGCAAGATGATGGGTAAGATGCCGGATCTGTTTCAGAAGTGTCCAGTCTTTAACAAGGTGCAGTGCCATAAGTGGCATATCGCTTGCCAAAGCGCGTGTGATAAGATGGACACCATCTGCACGCAGAGATGCCTCGAATTCAAGAGATGGTGTGACAAACACGCCAGTGAATCGGAAAAGGATGATGGTAAGAAGAGGCACAGTAGCCAATGGTAATTATCTCAAATAGAGCATTTTCTAGGCTGAAAGGAACCGGGGTGATCTTGGCACTTGCTGTCTTTTCGTGCAACTTCGCCTCTGCCTCATCTCTCCATTTTCTTCTCCCGAGGCTGCACTTGACAGACGGCGGAATCCTATCAGGAGACCAAGGCCGCGTAATTGAAATGCTTGCCCCGAACAGGGGAGATGATCTCTGGCTGATCAGACTGAAGACGGGCAACTCGAGTCTTGCCTTCTCCGTAACAATGGTGGATAAGCAGATCGGTACAAGTAGAGATTTTTACCTTCCCAAGGAGTGGGATATGTGTTGGGTGGAGAGGCACAGTGTCTTCGACGACGGTTCCCGACTCATCGTCGAGTCAAGCGGACTGGTTTCAGAGAATTCCTTACGTCTTGTAGATAGACTCGGTACGGTGAGCGCGTTAGGCTTGCCAGCAGGTTATTCGACGGCAATCCCGCTGCTCGTGGCGCGCAACAACAGATTGATTCTGATTCATGCCAAAACTAGATCAGACATAGTGAATTTCTCTGAACTTGGCGATTTGTATGTATATGACATGGAGGAAGAGCGATTCCGCCTGCGAATGGAGCGCGTTGGCACAGCCGTGGCGAAGAAGGTAGACTCGGTGGCTGCCGTTTGGTGTCTTACACCTAAAGGAAGTCTGTGTGAGATTGACCTTCTGTCAGGAGAGACTCGCGAGCACTTCCAGTTTCCGGAGTTGGTGCAACACATGCGTCCAAGATGCCTTTTGACCAACGCGGACGGTCGCTGGTTATGTGCTGTGGGCGCATATCCAAATGTTATTGCATGGCTGATTGATGTTGAAACTGGCAGTAATTTTCAGTTGCGGCTGCCCGAAGGTTTGGGAAGCATTGACGAGGTGGAATTCACGTCCAGAGGGATCGCGCTGACAGTCATGGATGATGATGTGCGACCCGTCAGAATGACGCTTTTGCTGGGAGACGTTCCAGATGGAGAGTTCTCTCCGTCCTGGTCTTTTTCAGGTGGGAGCAGACCACGTTTCGACCCGAGAACGAACACATTGTACTTCATCAAACAGCGCGTGAAGGACAAATGGTGGGGGC
>JAKQFZ010000714.1 GCA_029558215.1 Candidatus Omnitrophota bacterium | reverse complement strand
ACGAGTCTGCGAGTTCCACCGCTCCAAATGTTTGCGTATGCTTCGGAAGCAAGGCTTTGCGCGCTCCCGAAGCAGGAGTCTGGTAGTGACGGGGCTTCGGTAGCGGTGCTCCGAGGCCTGCCCTGAGCGCAACCGAAGCATAAAGACAGAACGCGGCAGCACAAGCTACCGCACTTCGGGGAAGAAGATTTTGGAGTGCGCAAGCTTGCTTGCGCGAGTGATCCGTAGGATGGGTCGTGACCCATCGGTTGTCTTGTATCGGCAGGTTCGTAGTGTGCCCGTGAGGGCATATCTGGATCACCCCTGACGGGGAAACTACGAACAGGAGAGGATCACGCCTTACGGCGTAACCACGGACAAAACCGCGGCATGAATGCCGCACTACATATCGGATGACAAGCGTTTGACGCTGGTGACGAAGATGGACGGAAACCTCGACACCGAATACAGCGTCGTGTCTACGCGGCTAAAGGCTGATAAGATATTCCGCCAGACATCTGAGTAGATGGTGTCCTGCCACATTGTCAATACCACGCAAGTTCAGACAACAAGCGATCATCTTGCCTTTTCCCACAGAAGTTTCATACACATAGTCATAGAGGTTTGCACCCGGATTCCTTGCATTGGTTCCCCATATCAGGCTGTTGACCGAATCGCGAGACTTACCCAGAGCAAAGGGTCGGCGTTGCGTCATATCCAAAAACTGAAGGTCAGTGAAACTCTCATGAGGGAAATCACCGAGTGCCGGATGTCCTGTCGGAAGCCAGATTGTCATTTCGCGCCAGAATGGTGCATCCTGGCGGGGAATGTCCATTGGAGAGTCCTGATATGGTATGTAGAGCACACGTGCCCCATCCTGAAGAGTGGCCGTGATGTTCGTGTCCAATCTGTCTGTGGCGACAACAGCATTGCTCCAGTCATTGACAACAATCTCTCTTTCGCGATCAAGGGCAATCCATTGCTGTTTGACGTCATCCCACTTCAGAGTCGTGCAGTCAATTCCATGAAGAGTCTCGGACGATTCCGCTCCGGAATAGTTCCATACGGTGAGGGATTTGGCCATCGTGGCTCGATCGGATTTTGGAAACAGCCAGAGATTCCAGGCGTTTTGAGCCACAGAGCCATCAGAGCCGAGATGCACCTCAAAACGGCACTGCACTGGAGAGGATGTGTTTGCCAGGACTTCCGGCAGGTCAAGAGTGGGTGAGTCTATCGCGGTGACCGTTCCCGGTTCGGCGGAGGCATTGCCTGTACCTTCCTGAACAACAGAGGAACCGACAAGCAGTTGCCAGTGATAAGGTTCGTCAACGACTCTATCTCCGAAATTGGAGAGAACGAGATCAATCCGGATGGTCTCATCCATGCGAAAACATCGGGAGCGTCGAAGTGAATGCAGGATCAGAACACGGTTGCTGTTGAAAGGCAGCCAGGTACTACCAGCCCACTTGGTTTGCATGAGATCGTCGTAGAAGCCCGGCCTTGTCGGCGGTGTGTCGCGAACACTCGTCATGACATATCCATTGAGTTCTGGGAAACGTCTGAACTCCTCGAAACAAGCTTTGCGGAAAGCAATGGCGTGCAGATTCTGGCGACGGACAAGTTCCTTAGGAACATCGCCCAAGGCATTTTCAGAGAGACCTTTCTCGAACGATTCCTGCTGCCTGAAGTTATTGTTAGTGAGCCACCAGGGCATCTGAGATCCGTTTGCAAACGCAGCACGGATGCTCTGACAGTCTCGGTAAGTGTCCTCGTCGAGATCCTCACCGGACATATACGGTCTTATCGGATTCTGATTTCGCAAGTGTTCCGCCAGGGAAGGCAGGTAGTCGTACAACTGATCCAGTTCTCGGTACATGTGGCAGTCATACCAGTCGGTATAGACCTGATTCAGATAGGCGCTGTTGTCTTCAAGAGGCGCTCCATCCGTCATCCGCTTGCCCATTTCGTAGATGGCCTTCATCAGATCGGGATCTGGCTGATGTGCTTCACAGGCCAAATCGCGAAGAATCACTGATGGATGATTGCGGTCGAAACGAAACCATTCGGCGAACTCTCTGGAAAACCGCTCAAAGTCAACCGGTTGGGCTTGTTGGGGAAACGTCTGCCAGATCGGATATTCCTGCCAGATCAGCATTCCTGTCTCGTCGGCGATCTCGTAGAAGCGTTTTGGAAACAGAAACAGACACACTTTCACTACATTGAAGCCCGCGGCACGGAAATCTTCAAACTCTCTTCGAATCTGTTCTTCGGAAGGATCCATGGTGAAGAGATCGGGATAGTAGCCCCAATGCAAAACACCGCGGACGTAGAGAGGCTTGCCATTCAGAAGAAGCCTTGAGCCTTCGATTGATACGTCTCTCATCCCGAAACGGACTTCTCGTTCTGCCAAAGTGCGTTCTTTGTTATCCGAGACTGTGACCCTGAGTTTGTAGAGTGCCGGGCTCTCCGGAGACCACGGCTGGGGACTCTTGATCGGGACTGAAAAGACCAGAGGCTCTCCGACGTGCCATCTTTCTGAGTCCGTTTCGCATTTGTCGAGATTCACTTCATGGTACGCCACTTCATGCTCTGAAGGAGAAGTAACTCGGCACTTGAGGGTGGCAGAGGTCTCCAGATTTCGCGATAAATGGATTTCGACGCGTGCCTTTTCTTCCAGAAGTTTTGGGGAGACGAAAACATCCTCAATGTGAACTCCTTTGGTGGCAAA
>JAKQFZ010000708.1 GCA_029558215.1 Candidatus Omnitrophota bacterium | reverse complement strand
AGCAATCAGATCGCGTAACTGCCAACAACGACCACGTAGGGCGTCGTCGGACTCTACCTTGAAGCCTTCCTGAAAGCCCCTGATGCCCTCTAAGATGTCCCTGTTTACAGAGATACACTCCTGGCAGAAGAGCAAGATGTCCTTCCAAACCACGCTTTCAACGAAGTCTTTGTAGTGTTCTGTAGTTGCTACCAAGTTCTCGCTCATGCCGCCATTCCTTCTACTGGAACCAAGTTTCCCTGCTGCGCCTGCGCCGCGACCTGTTCGTCCGGCATAACCTGCGGCGTCACAGCAGGAAGTGGTTGTCGCCTATCAAACTGGTTTACGTCCTTCGCACCCAGCGATCGCATAACGTGCTTGACGATGCGAATTATGTCCATAGACTGCCGAATCTCTGGATCTTGCATGATCTGTGGAAGCATCTGCGTCCATACGTCGGCGAAGTTTCCTCCAGGCATACTGCCATCACGGACGTAGACGTCGTAGTTCACCAAGATATCGAACGGACTTACGACCATCCGAGTATCTGTGACGCCATACTCCTGCCGAAGAACATCCTGCCATTGGCCCGTGACTTTGATGTAAGTCTCTTCCGTCATCAATTGTTGAGTCTGGGAAGCCATCATCTGACCCAAGTCCCGTAGTGCTTGCCAACCCGCAACTTTGGCCAACCGCTCCAGGCGGCTCAGGCCACCGTATCTATCACCCCTTACTTCCTCAGCCGTTACTCTTTCAGACGTTTTCCTCCTCAGGCCAGCCACGGCATCAACACCACCGCTGATAGCCTTCATGAGATCAATAAACATACTCGCATCCACGACGTTGTTCTTGGTGATATCCGTCACTGCCAGCTGCTTTACTGCGCTATCCACCCCCCTTCCCCATACAGAACGTCTAAGTCTAATGAGCTTCCCAGGCTCTGGATCTTTCAAATCATCCATGTTGACCAATGAGGGATCTACGACCAACATATCGTTAATGCTCTTACGCACGTTAGTTACGTGAGAGTTAATCATCCAGTCCAATGCAGTCTGAAGACCATTGATCATCTCCATCCGAGCGACTGGGGCAATGTCATAGCCCGATGCGTCAGGAGAAAACGTGACGACAGGCTTGCGATTGTGGTTAAGGTTTAACGGCTGCGCCATGATGACTATCTGATCTGCTGCCACGCCGAAGAGCCAGGTCTCTGGATACTCACTGATCCCCAGTTTCCACTCCCTGGGCAGTAGGTCTATATACATCCATGTAACGTCACAGGGTTTTGTCGTCGAAGAAGTCTGAAAACTGCTCGTCATACCCGAGACTCCTGTCTTTGTACTCCGACCTGAGGAGTCGTTCTTGGTCAGAGCACTCCGACAGTCCCCCATATGGCGTAGATATAGGCAATTGAAGAGCATGTCGTTGGTTTTCTCTTCCTTCAACAGCCCAATGACACTGTCTGCCTCTATCCAGCCCACAAACTCACCATCCTGGATGTGCTCAATGGAGACCCCAGGGTCTGGAAGAAAGCGATAAGGATCGATATTGACCAACTTATTGCCCTCAAACAAGACCTCCTCGACACTTACTCTCGTCGGTCCAGGTACTCGTCCAAGCATCTGATCAATCGGAGAGGGAATC
>JAKQFZ010000697.1 GCA_029558215.1 Candidatus Omnitrophota bacterium | reverse complement strand
AACCCTCCTGAGGATAAGACCGTAGTGTATCCATAAAGGCGTGTCCCAAAAACGCCTCACAGTGTCACCACAAACCCGCTTCTTGTCATTCGAGGCTCTGCGAGAAATCTCTCCGTTGGGTTGCAGAGAGATTCCTCTCTTCGCTCCCCGAGCGTCGCTGCACTCGGAATGACAAGGGCTTCGCTCCCAGAGCGTCACCTCGTCCGAAATGACAAAGCGCTTTGCACCCAGTGCATCCCTTCATCTGGGCTGGCAGAGATGCCAACACCATCGATCAATAATACGATACCCCTTCCCATCATCTTTCAAAGAATCCTCGAAAGGTGCCCTATTGAATCAGAGCGTACCAAGTATTCCGGAGGAGTTCAAACGGTTTGGGGCTCTCCCTTTCTTTCGGACAAGCCGATCTTTGCTTCATCCAACTGAATCCGGAGCGATGAATCATCCTTCTGCGTATTCCATGGTTGAGTCGCACCGGCTTTCAGAGAGTGTATCGCAAACTGGAGACTGGTTTATTTTTTCCTGTGGACAAGTCCTGCCGGAGTGCTAGATTTCTTTTCAATTTACGTCAGTTGCCACCCAGTTGAGAAATCATCCAGACAAAGGCACTGACAGGAGGAACAGGGCGCTATGAGCAAGAAGTTTCGAGTCGGGTTCATCGGATGTGGTGGAATTGCGGGAAGACATTTCAATGACCTCGCTGAAGAGAAGAGAGCCAAGGTTGTTGCGATGTGCGATCCGGATCCGAACCGGATCAAGACCTGGAAGGAGCGTAGGCCTGAGCTGCTCAAGGCAGCCGAGTACGCCGACTACAAGACCATGCTCAAGAAGGAGGAGTTGGATGTCGTCTATATCAACTCCCCGCACAACGTTCACTACGAACAGATCATGAACAGCATGAAGGCGGGCTGCAACGTCATTGCCGAAAAGCCGATGGTATGCAGCATCGAACATGCGCGCAAAGTCTGCGCAGCCAGCAAGCGTCTGGGCAAAGCGGTCATCGTGGCCTATCAGCGTCGTTACCAGTCGGGGTATCGCAAGGTGCGTGAGATCGTGGACAGTGGAGAACTGGGACGTCTGCTTGCCGTGACGGCCTATCAGCTGCAGGGATGGCTCAATGGCACCAAAGGAACCTGGAGACAATGCAAAGAGATGTCCTGTGGCGGCCAGTTGAATGATTCCGGAAGCCACATGATTGATATCCTGCTTTTCATGATCAACGATGTGCCCAAGGAAGTGTTCTGTTTTCTCGACAACCGAGGCACCGAAGTGGACATTGACTCCGCGGTGTGTGCTCGATTTCACAAGGGCACGCTCCTTTCACTTCTGGTGGGTGGTGGGGCATCTCATTGGCGCGAGGAGATTTCTTTCATCTTCGAACAGGGAACGCTCTCTGTTTACGGCAACAAACTGATCCTGCAGCGCGGTGGAGGACAGCCACAGGAAGAGATTGCACTTGAGCCTTTTGCACACACACCGACCCGGAACATGCTAGACCACCTTACCAAGGGGGCTGAGATTCTCGTCGGTCCCGAGGCGGGACTTCGTGTCATGCAACTGACCGAGCCTGCCTGGAAGGCAGCCGAGACCGGTCTGCCTCAAAAAGTCAAAATGTGACTTTGTTCTACTCCGTTGCGCTGTGCCTGTGACTTTACGGGCACAGCGCAGCGGCACCGAAAGACGTATGCATCCCATCTGACAGCTGCCTATTGCACACAGCCATCCTTTGCCTTAGTATGAGAATGACCTTTCCGCCTGACGACTGAGGAAACGCACCAAAGGAGTTGTGAGCTGAACCGATGAAACCCATCTTCACCCGATCGCAAAAACCCGTTTCCGTAAATCCCGATTCTGATCATGGCAAGCAGTCTGAGACACAGCCGACGAAGGATCTTCGTGGAGAGAAGCGGCTTGCCTTGTTCATCGGGCTGATCGCCCTTGTGCTCAACCTGTTTATCTGGGTCAAGCCGCATTTCGGTGGTTTCGAGTATCTGACCACTCAGACTTCCCAACAGATGCACATTGCCGCTCTGGCGCGCAATGCCTCAAGGGGACTGCTCTCGGTCGATCCAGTGGTGGATGCCAGAGCCTCAGTCCAGAACAAGGTTCTTCAACAGGCGTCTGCGGAGTATGGACTATTCCCGTGGCTTGTGGGACTTGTCTTTCGTCTCTTCGATACAACTGACTTCTGGGCGCTCTTTCCGATCTGGATCTGCTATGGACTTCTGCTTGTTGTGGGCTTTCTTTTCGCGCGGCTCTTTCTGTCACGGCGGTGGAGCATAGTCGTGGTGGTTCTCACGGCCATCGCCCCTGTCGTGATTCGAGGCAGTACGAGTCTTCTGCCCGATCTTCCCGCCTCCGTTCTGGTTCTTGTCTTCCTCCTATGTCTGGCACGAGGAACAAATCACTGGATTCTGGGGGTTGTTTTCGGTTTTGTCTGTTGGCTCAAACCGGGGTTCTTCCCTTTGCTGATTCCTGCCGTTTGGCTCTGCAACAGGATCTCTGGCAGGCGAAACCCAAAATCCATCGCGATGGCGTTCATTCTGGGGTGGCTCTGTGCCGTCTGGCCGATGATCATCCGCAACATTCTGGCCGCCGGGAATCCTTTCCACTCGATGTTCCAACTGAAGTGGGGAGTGCTCCCTTTCCTGGTTCCTGCTCTGGTGTTACTTGTCCACACGGGATTTGGCTCCAGACGACGCACAGTCGGATTCTTCCGCAAGGCTTTTTCCATCTCAGTGCTCTGTGTCTACGTGGTGGTTTGTCTGGTAAATTTCCCTCCGGTCGTGGGGGTTACTGAGGATGAGGATCGTCTCACGACAGCGCTGATTGACTTTCTGGATGGTCACGTCGCACCCCGGCAGATCGTTGCCAGCGATGTCGCGAGTGCTCTTGCCTGGCAGTGCGACAGAGTCGCAGTGCGTCTTCCTACCGAAGAAGAGGATATACGGGCCTTTGACTCACTCTTTTCCGTTGACGCGGTCTTGCTGCTGGAAGGGGAACGATCACCACTGCTGCCCGCGCTGCGTCAGGGGGGATGGTTTCATCTGCAGTACCGACCGGTGAAGGGGCCGGAAGGCTCCGATGCGCTTCTTTTTCTGAGCCGCTCAGTTGCTCTGCCAGGGCTTTCAAGATCGCAACTGCTTCATGCGGGAAACCAACTCTACCTCTTCAATGGCCAGGAGATTTTCCGAGTCAATGCCAACACGGAGCAGGAAGAGATTTCGTTTGGCTGTCCACCAGATATTGTCCGCGCCAAAATGAACAGTACGACAGGTGCTTTTCACCTGCTTACTTCCACGGGACAAGTTTGGACACTGGGTCAGTCGGCGGGGATTCCTCTACTTCCCGACATCGGAACGATTGCCGATTTTGCCGTCACCCCTTCAGGCAATGGGTGTTTGTTTGTCATGGAAGATGGCAATATGGGAGTTTTGGGTGATGCCAATGAGTTTCCATCCCTGCCGACCGTGCCGGTTCCCGCACCGTGGAGGATCGAGATCACGCCTTCGGGCAAAGGTTTCTACGTCTTGAGCCGCTTTGGCCAGATTGCCTCTCTCGGTGACGCGGTAGCTGGAGTGAGTCCCTCTTTCTACCCTCTGGAGTTGGCCGCTGATCTGGCATTGGCTCCTGACGGCACGGGCTATTACATTCTGGACGCCTATGGTGGGATTCACGTCAGCTCGCCCGATCTTCCTATCCTGACCACTCGATATGACGACCGTGAGCAATGGGCACTGGACTTGGAGATTCTCAGTGACGGCAGCGCCTACGTGCTGTCGAGGGATGGCATGATCTACCACTGCAAGTCGTCAAACGAGAACTGAGCATCTTTCGGTGCCGGGTTGACAGAATTCCTCTGGATTGGCATTTTTATATAGATATGGTCTTTGATATCCAAATGGGCTATAGTGATTTGGATGAGACTATTCGCAGATTTTTCATGAGGTTCAGGTGCCTTTGACGGTCACAGCAAATGAAGAACTGATCCTTCTGGTGGACGACAACAGGCCGTACCGGGAAGCGGTAAAACGCAATCTGGAGTTCATCGGCTATGCGGTTGAGGAAGCCGAGGATCTGGATTCAGCACTGGTACAGCTGCGCCGCACGCGCCCCATGTTGATCATCACCGACTTGGACATGCGCACGCACACCGAAGGCCTGGATCTCATCCGAACCGTCAAGGAGCAGTATCCTCGGATTCCCGTGATTCTCATCTCCGCTGTGGGGACTTTCGACGAGGGTGCCTTGGCGCGCGAACTCGGCGCGCTCTATGTCATCAGCAAGAGCCGTATTGATGAAGAGATCGAGAATCTATACCAGTGTCTGGATGACATCAAGGGCATGCTACGCCGTCTCAGAGGCGTTCGTGAAAGGGTGGAGGCCTATCTTTTCGGGGACACGCAGATATCCCGTTCGTCGCTCTTGGAGGAAATCGAACAATCCATCGCCGACCCTGGTGTGGACATGGGTCTGAAGGGCGACTTGTTCGACATGATGAACCAGATTCAGAGTGTCGAACGCGAGAAGGAAGTCAAGGCGGAGCTCGAGAAACTAGGTGATTTGCCGGCAGCCCCAAACTTTGCCAACCTTCAGACCAGCCTCAAGAAGGCTATTCCCAGATGGGATCAACTGCACGAGGAAAGCCGCAGCATGATGGAGACGGCAGAGATCTTCAAGGCCATCGAAGAATCCGACTCGACGCTTTCCGTTTCTCGCAACGTGGGTTTTTCCTACTGCTTTGCAGTGGAAAACGAGATCAAGCAGCGCATTGGCCGAAAGATCGCCCGATTCCTTTCCAGCAAGCAGTTCGTGACGCTTTTGCAGCAACTCTATGACACCAGTCTTGGGAATCTCGATTTGCATTTCACTCAATACCTTATGATCTCCAAACACATTCGTCAGGACGATCTGAATCTGGATATCATCAGGCAAGTCATCGAGCGCATGAACAAGCATCGCGACCGATACAAACCCGATGGACTCAAGGCGCTGGGAGTGGTGCTGTTCTGCTACGGACGCAACCATCAGTTCAAGTCAGCTCGACAGGCTGTCCAAATCGAGAACCCTCTCGGACTGAAGGGGCTTACTGATGATGAGGTGACAGATTTGGCGGCTGCGCTGATTCGCCTTCAGCATTTCCGGAATCCCTACATTCATCCTGAATTCAGTGAACACGAGAAGACCGACCGACTTCGTGAAGTGGCATTGGAAAGCCTGATACTTGCCTCGCAGCTGAGTTGAGTTGATGAACCAACAACAGCCTCTGCTTCAACAATACCGTAGAGCGTGGGAATATCTCGTCAAGTGGAGCATCATCTCCGTCAGCATTGCGATTCCTGCCGCGCTGAGCGTTTGGGCCCTTCGAACGTTTGTTGACATACTTTTTATGCGACTGTGTGGGAAGGCATCAGCGCTTCTTTTCTTCATGCCTGCCGTGGGTGGTTTGGTTGTCGGACTGATCCTCTACCGCATTGATCATCGCGTGAGTGGTGAAGGCGTTCCGCGCTACGTGAAGGCAGTTCTGGAGAACAATGGCGCCATCCCGTTTCGGATATGGCCATTGAAGATTCTTGCCACAATCACAAGCCTAGGCTTTGGAGGCAGCGGGGGACTCGTCGGGCCTCTTGCCTATGCGGGAGGTGCGCTTGGTTCGTCGGTTGGACGTGCATTGAAGAAACTTCCTTTCCTTCTGCCTCTGCAGCAGAGCGATCTCAAAGTCGCCACTGTCTGCGGTGTGGGTGCAGCACTGGGAGCACTACTCAAAGCGCCCGTTGCAGGAGCGATTCTCGCCGGGGAGATTCTCTACACAGCATCGCTCTCCTATCGGGACTTGTTTCCTGCAATGCTCGCCAGTGCATGCAGTTATTTGGTCTACTGTTTTGCCACGGATTTCAAGAGTTTCTTCGATGTTGCCCCATTTGCCAATTCGCCACAGATGGTGGGCTACAGCGCCTTAGTCGGACTTGCGGGTGGATTTGTCGGGATCTTGTTTGTGCAGACTCTACGGGTTGTTCGTCACGGCTTCGATCGCTGTTTCTTGCCCATTGTACTGCGCCCTGCAGCGGGCGGCGTGATCGTCGGAATCCTCGCCTGGCTTGTTGGACGAGAGATCATGAGTGTGGGCAGACCCTTGTTTCATGTTGCCGTCACAGGAGGCGAGATTCTCGGTCTTCGGCTTCTCGCGCTGCTCTTGGTCGGTAAGATGCTGGCAACCATTTTCACTGTTGGTTCAGGGGGAAGTGGAGGAGTGACCTTCCCGATCATGGTCTCCGGAACGCTACTGGGTGCCGTGTGGAGTGCAATTCTGCGTGTCAGCGATCCGGGCTCTCAGATGGCGCTCAGCGTTGCGGGATTTTGTGCCTTGATGGGAGCAGTCCTCAACGCACCTATTGCTGGGATCGTGCTTGCACTGGAGATGTTCGGACCCCAGTATGCCATACCGGCGATCGTTGGTGCTGTGGTGGCTTTTCAGATTGCTCGTCCCCATGTGGTTTTTGAGTATCTTGAGCGTGAGGACAAACCAAGCTCTCTTTGACGGATACTGTGGTGCCGGGGTGGTTTCGGACCTCGTGACTGTGGGGTTGTTCTTGAATCCGCTTGCATTGAATGGGGTGGTGCTCTATATTCCGATTGCCTTTGAGAAAAGCAGATGCCCGGCTGGAGGGGCTGAGCTCGGAGAGTTCGAAAAAAAGCGAGATATTTGGTCGTGCTAGGTGGGGAGTTAGCGGTTCCCTGTACCTGCAACCCGCTATAGCAGGGCTGAACTCTCACTCCCGGGGGTTTTCTGTCAAGGCTTGGGTCCGACAAGTGGTGTTGAGCGTCGGGTCCTGCGCAAAGAAGTCGTGTGAACCGGGTCAGGCCGGAAGGAGCAGCCCTAAGCATTGTACTTCTTGTGCCGCGGGTCTGCCTGGCGGGAGCTAACTGTCGGAATTCCGCTTGGTGGGAGATCAACAAAAGTGAGTGCACGACCAATATAGTTTCATGCATCGCTTGGCCTCTCATACAGGAACGTTTATGAGTACCCCTTTTGTGGTTACAGCGCGAAAGTATCGCCCTCAGACATTTGAGGATGTTCTGGGACAGGAGCACATTACCCGAACTCTTCGCAATGCGCTGACCCGTGGCAAAGTTGCCCATGCCTATCTTTTCTCCGGCCCGCGAGGTACCGGAAAGACGACCACGGCGCGGATATTTGCCAAAGCAATCAACTGCACCGGCGACGTACAGGCCAAGCCCTGCAACGCC
>JAKQFZ010000420.1 GCA_029558215.1 Candidatus Omnitrophota bacterium | reverse complement strand
GTCTTGATCATCGGAGACTCAATATCCATCGGATACACAGAACCTCTTCAGGAGATTCTCAAGGATAGAGCCCTTGTCACCCACAACCCGGGAAATGCTCAGCATTCCGCGTTCGGACTCGAAAATCTGGATGACTGGTTGGGCAACGTAAAATGGGATGTCATTCATTTCAATCATGGGCTGCACGATCTGAAGTACGTGGACAAAAACGGCAAGAACTCCAAAACGAAGGAGAATGCCCATATCCAAATCCCTCTTGATGAATACCGGAAGAATATGGAAGCCATCGTCACCCGACTCAAGAAAACAGGGGCAGTCCTGATCTTTGCGACAACGACACCCTATCCTGAAGGCGTGAGCCCTTTACGCATTCCAGCGGATGTGAAGAAATACAACGCAGCAGCCTTGAAGATAATGAAGAAGCAGGGTGTTGTCGTCAATGATCTGTACACGTTTATTCTGCCTCAGCTCTCCTCACTTCAGAAACCTACGAACGTCCATTTCACGGCAGAGGGATCGAAGGCTCTCGCCCAGGAAGTGGCGAGACACATTCTGCAGGCGATTGGTCAACAAGGCACGCCGGTGAGCAACTGATTGCCGCCACCGTTTCCTGACGGATAATACCTTACGGCGTCGCTACAAATCCGACGCAGCATGAATGCTGCCCTACGGATCCCGGGCTCCGCACTCGCTTCTTCTGAAAAGCTTCATACGACATGGAAAGTCTCCAATGTGGGCGTTGGCCGCAAGGCCCCGATTTGTGGGAGAGATGGGCTTCAGGCATTGCCGTAGGGACAGACAGTGACACACAGGCCACATACCCTGACACCAACAGTTTCTTCCTTCTTCTTCAGATGTTCGTCGCACTTCGCGGCGTCCATCCTGACCTCAAGCGGATCAGTGATGGCGAATTCCCTTCCGGTGAATGCTTTTGCTGGGCAGATTTCAAGGCATCGTGTGCATTCTCCGCAACGATTCTCCATCGGCTTTGGATCATCCCCGATCTGAGCAGTTGTTAGAACGGTGGTCAGACGCAGACGCGGTCCGAATTGTGGTGTTACGAGAAGACAGCTTTTCCCGATCCAGCCAAGTCCAGCAAGGTATGCCGTGGCTTTGTGTGAGAATAATCCCGGTTGTATTCTATTCGCAGTGGCAAGATGTGTGGAGGGGACTGGAAACGATCTAAATCCCGCCTTTTCCAAATGGGATGCGATGGAGAAAGCGATCTCGTTCAATCGGTTGTTTATGATGTCATAGCAGAACAAGCGATACAGATATGCGGCGGATGCCGTGGTAGTTGTTCCGATTTGATCGGCGATTGAATTGATGACGGGAATGCCAATGCTAATCGCGCATTCATATTGCTCGTGGGCAGTGAAGCCTGCCTTTGTGAGATTTCCCGCCTGTGTTGTGATATCAACAAACCCAACAAGATCTGCGCCGAATGAGGGGGCGATCTGTCTTATCTCATCTTTCAGGGCTCGAGAATCCATATTTTTACCCTCTGTGCCTATTGTAGAAGTCAAGGCTGGCTCCGCAGATCCATCCTACAGGCCGTGTGCCAGCCTTCAGGTTCGC
>JAKQFZ010000690.1 GCA_029558215.1 Candidatus Omnitrophota bacterium | reverse complement strand
ACACCCATCGCAAGGATGAGGTCTATCTCTGCCTTAACCACGTCTTTGGGCAGACGGAACGAGGGGATGCCATAGGTCAGAACACCGCCTGGTGCATGGAGTGACTCGTACAGGACGACATCATGACCATCCTTTGCAAGTTCTCCGGCTGCAACAATGCCTGCCGGTCCTGAACCAATAACGGCAACCCGCTTTCCGGTCGTGGTCTTTCGTGCCGGGACAGTAAGGCCCTTTGCCCGTTCCTGGTCGGCTGCAAACCTTTCAAGCTGACCAATCCGGATGGGAGTCTCTTTCTTTCCAAGGATACAAAGCGCCTCACACTGGGTCTCCTGTGGACAGACACGCCCACAGATTGCCGGAAGAAGGTTCTGCTGCCTGATATTCTCTGCTGCAGATAAGAACTCTCCTTTCGCGATAAGGGCGACAAAAGCGGGAATGTCAATGTTTACCGGACAGCCGTCAACACATGCCGGTTTTTTACACTGGAGACATCGGCCTGCTTCTTCAATGGCCTCTTCAGGGGAGAGTCCATTGTCAACCTCTCCAAAGTCCTTCAGACGGTCAGCAACACTACGATCTCCCATTTAATGCTGCCCTCCGCAGGTACACTGGTGCTCTTTCCACTGTGCCAGGGCTTCCTTCTCATGCTCCATGTAATACCGCTGGCGTTGCATAAGGTTGTCAAAGTCGACCATGTGGGCGTCAAACTCCGGCCCATCCACGCAGGCAAACTTTGTCTTCCCG
Organism: Candidatus Omnitrophota bacterium; assembly: GCA_029558215.1. Lineage (GTDB taxonomy): Bacteria > Hinthialibacterota > Hinthialibacteria > JAKQFZ01 > JAKQFZ01 > JAKQFZ01. The sequence continues at coordinate 400 of JAKQFZ010000690.1, read as the reverse complement.
TCAACAACGCACCGGCAGGAGCCACACATACCGGTTCCATCGACCATGATGGGATTGAGCGAGACAAAGGTCTTGATCTTCGGTTCACGGGTCACATTGGACGTGACTTTCATCATAATGGTGGGACCGATGATCCAGACCGCATCAACCTTCTCTTCACCGATAACCTGTTTCAAAAGGTCGGCTGCAAATCCATGATGACCTTTTGACCCGTCATCTGTTGCAATGAGAAGTTTGTCACAGATCTCTGCCATCTCGTCTTCAAGGATAAGAAAGTCAGCATTCCGGGCTCCAAGAATACCAATAACCCGGTTGCCAGCCTCTTTTAAGGCCTGTGCGATGACAGGAGTTGATGCAATACCAACACCACCGCCAACCAGAACACAGGTTCCGAATTTCT
>JAKQFZ010000680.1 GCA_029558215.1 Candidatus Omnitrophota bacterium | reverse complement strand
GTTCGTCAGTTGGCGGAAGGCTGGCTGAAACGAGTCAAGCGTGCAATCAATCCATTTGATCAGAGAGTGCGCGAGTTCACCGATGATCGTGTTGCCAGTTACGTCGGCATGCTCGAACAGCTTGGCACACCTTACACGGATCGAGTCCCCCTCAGCTGTAACTCCGTGATACTGAACAGCCTCGGCTTGATCGAGATGTACCAGGCGTGTCTGCTGCGAGGCAAGTCATTCTCCATTGACTCGTCACCCCAACCCGTAGACTATCCGCCGGCGAACCAGGCATTGCTTATGATGGCTGGGAACCTGGCAGACTTCCACATGCTGCTGGGCAATGAAGCCTATGGAGATGCTCAAGACCCAACCATTGGCATCGGCACGGATGCCAACTATGCGGCCGTTTCCATGTTCTGCTTCCAGGACCAGCTGCCAACCAACGAGAACTCTCTGTTGTTCGAAGAACTGGCGCTGCTTCGAGGTCGCGACGGTCGGGATGGGACTCGCACGGATCAATTCCCCGTCTACAATCGCCTTTACTGGAACTTCACTTCTGGTGACGGTCAGGTCGCCTACGTCAACAACTACAACATCCAGGATTTCTACCCGATCTTTGAGGACTGCCGAGGTGACGGTATCCTCAATGAGTACGACGCACAGGTCATGTTCCCACAGGGACACGGTGATGCCTGGGGTCACTATCTGAGCGCGATGCGCTTCTACTACGACCTGTTGAGGCACCCGTATTTCACTTGGCAGGTTCGTTCGGAGGCCGTCGTCGTCAATCAGCAGCCGGTGATGATCAGTTATGCCCATGAGCGCAAGTTCGCCAAGGCCGCAGCGGCGAAAGCCAAAGCCGGCTTGGAGATTACCAGTCTGGCCTACCGTGAACAGTATCTGGAGGATCCATCCGAACAGTGGAAGGGTTATCCTGATCCTGCCAACCGAGACTGGGGTGTCACGGATTGGGCGCGACGCAGCTTCATGGCGGCATACTTCGATTGGGCACTTGGCAATGCGATGGTTCCTGCCAAAGACGAGGTTCATCCCCCTGAGTCTCTGGAGAAGGTGGACAGGACAACTGTTGTGCAGTTGCACGAGATCGCCACGACGGCGGATCAAATTCAGGTACAGCTTGATCAGGCAGACGCGGGCGTCAACCCGTTGGGACTGCCGAAGAACGTCGTGCCATTTGATATCAATCCATCGCAGCTCGATCCGGAGCGGATCGGTGGGGCGATTACACACTTTGAACAGGTCTACGACAAGGCAGTGGGCGTCTTGAACAACACGGTGAATGTGTTCAACCATGCCAACCAAGCCGCTCAGCGCCTTCGAGAGAACCAGGACGACGCTGCTGCCTGGGAAAATAACATCGAGGACGGAGAGTGGGACTATCTGTGTCGTCTGATCGAGATCTTTGGCTATCCGTATCCCGAAGACAAAAATCCGATTACCGGTGCAGTCTATGGGTTCGACTTTGAGGGTCCGGATCTCTACCATTGGATGTATGTGAACGTGGAAGACCTTTTGGGAATGGATTTGCCCCAAGGGGACACGATCAAGCAGACGTTTACCAGTTACGCCGCTTCGGAGATCTTCGGCATCGGTGCTGTAGCTACAGCCACAACAAGCGACGTGGAGTTCCGAGTTGTGCCTGGTTTTGGTTTCGTGAAACCAAAAGAGTTCAAGTACGAACGCAAAGCACCCGGCGAGATCCAATTGGCGCGCTCTGACCTGCTTCAGGAATGGTGGCGTTTCAAGAAAGCCATCAAGGAATATGAGAATTCCATAAAGGATGTTCAAGAACAAGTTGATACGATTAATAGTATGGCAATTCTCAGAGGGGTGCAGATTGGAATCAAAACAGCACACATGACCACGGTGATAGGTTTGAATGCGGGCATCATGGCAGCAAAGGTACTCGAACTGGGCTTCAAGAGGGCTGCCGATCTCACCGACAACACCATGAACTCCCTGGCTGAATCACTTCCGACAGTTCTTGGAATGGCTTGTGACGTTACATCGGTAGCACGCGGAGCGGCGAAGATCGGAGGTGGGACGGCATCCAACGTCCTCAATATCCTTGGAGATGTTGCGGAAGGGGTTGGATTTGCCCTCGAGCTGTCCAAGCAGATCGTTGCAATGGGAGTTGATATCTCCCTGGACGTTGCGAAGGGAGTCTATGAGAACCATGCAGAGGTGCTGAAGCTTCAAGAGAAGATTCGAAAGATGTACACTCAGCAGATTGAGTTGTACGCCTTGCAGGAATCCATGAGACAGGCATCAGGACGCTATCAGAAGGTCATCGCTGAAGGTGCTCGATTGATCGTTGAGCGCACCGCGTACCGAGTGGCGCTTGCCGAGCAGATCAGCAAGTATCGCTACAAGGATATGGCTTTCCGAGTCTTCCGCAATGATGCTCTGCAGAAGTACCGCGCTCAGTTCGATCTCACAGCACGCTACGCCTATCTGGCAACAAAAGCGTACGGCTATGAGACGAACCTTCTGGACTTCAATAGTCAGTCCGGTGAGAGAGTTCTTT
>JAKQFZ010000677.1 GCA_029558215.1 Candidatus Omnitrophota bacterium | reverse complement strand
GGTACCACGCATACCGGATGGCCAACCGCGATCCAGTTTGCAGACCCACTCAAGTTGCATTGGCAACCACTCGTTCGCATAGCGGTTGAGCGCCTCATCCGGTGTCTGGATTGTCCTCATCGAAAAGAGGGTTTTCCACGTCTTATGAACGACTTCAGCGGCTCTATTTCGCCTTGATTGCTTGAAGTATTTTGTGGCTTTTCGAATCTCTCTCCCAGCCTCCGAGGTGGCTTGAGCGGAACAAGCGCCAACGGCAAAGGAAAATGAATGGCTCGCGCCACCTGTAAAACTGAGATTCCCCTGAAACGCTGCCAACGGCATCTGTCCTATAAGAGTCTCGTTCTTCAATGCCTTCCCCAAGGCGATCCATCTCGGATGGTTGGGTGCGGTGACCATCTCCGGCTGGACGGACAGACCCTTTCCGATGAAGCGTTCAAGACTCAGTGATGCCTTGTGGCAGGAGAGATCGGTGACGAAAAACGCTCCGATGCGTTTTGCCGGATTCCCTCCTGGATCTCGGGTTTCCACCGTAATCAGAGGCAGTGGTGTACCTTTCAGCGTGCATTTCTGATAGAGGTGCGGGACATCCCAAACAGCAAGGGCGCATGGAGCAACATGGGGTCGCCAAGCCGGGATCACCATCATTTGTCGTCGGTGTGATGCCAGATTTGTCAATGTGACGTGCATCACGCATCCACACAAATCTTCCGGAACAAGAACTCGCGTCTCTGACCGCCACTTGTTGTGGACAACGGTAAAAACAGCTTCATGCGGATGGAATTCAACACGATATTCTTCCGGTTGCGTCTCGGAATGAAAAGGAATCAGGGGCTGAAGGAAGTTTGTAAACGCAGTTCCTTGATCATCTCGAAGCCAGACGACAAGCGGAGCAGGCAGTTTTTCAAGTCGCTCCATCTTGAAGAGAGCGGGGCCAGCTGGCGGATCAACCTGCAAGTATCCCGTCCCATCATGGTTGATCCGAAGTAGCGTGTTGGCATTGGTGTAGATGTAATCCCAATTCCTGGGAAGATCATAACGGTGGATCGCAAACGATGCAGGAGTGTCAAGAAACGCCCCAAACGGATGCACAGAAACGTCTGTCAGTTTCATGGGTGACTCCAACCCCTGGCCTATTTCGAAAGAACGCTCGCAATCGCCTCTTCGAGCCAGTCTTCGGACTTTGGAAAATCAGCATAGGACTTGATGGCATCCAAGAGCGCATCATCCCGGTCAATGCCGGCGGTTTGAAGAAGCGCGAAATCCTGCAATGATTCAAAGAATACTTCCCAACGAATCGAATCAATGGGCCCGTTCTCCCCAGGATAGACAACAAACGGATCGCCGTTGGGGATCCCTGGATACCACCCGGCATCAAACTGGGTGAAGGGATCAACAATGGCATCCTTCTCAATCACGTGCCAACCGTTGTATCCCCAGTGAAGAAATCCTTGTGCTTTGAGCCGATAGAAGAGCCATCCGGTCATGCGAATCTTGATCAAAGGTGTGTCCATGAACCGGTTCACATAAGCACCGCGTGGGCCGCAGCAATAGTACACCCAATGCGGGATGCCCTCTCTGATGTAATCAGGTGCAGAGCTGATGATCGGTATCGGATAGTCAGTCAGGTTCTCCTTGCCGTAGCGAACTTCGCTGAGAGCATCGAGGACTTTCATCCAGGGAGCGATCTCGCGAAGCAGTTGGCGCGCTCGCGTGTAGTTGGCAAAATGCTCATCACCGCCGGGTTCATCAGAAAGATGAAAGTACGAAATCTCCAGAATTCTCTCGTCCAGTAGAAACCGGTGCCAGCTGGCCATCAACTGCTTGAGGAATCCGACGTACCTGTCTCCAAATCCGTCACTGTCGGGCTCGAAGAGCAGTTGCCATGAACCGTCGCTCTTCTGCGTGTAGAAGCGTTCGGGATGTTTGACGCCCCAGTATATCCACAGATGAGGCCACTCGAAGGCTTCCGCACCACACTCACGAGCCTGTTCAACAAATTCCCGAACACGTGTCCAGTCAAACTCATAGTTGTTCGGTGTTGTTTCTACAATTCCCAAAAGCTGCGCCGGTCGGGCAACAACCTCACTTCGTGGGAACCATGCCGGCACGAAGATCATGTTGTTTCCATGATCCACAAGGTTCTTCAAATATGCTCGCGTCAACTGGCGACATCGGTCGCTGTTCATGTCCACCTTGTAGTATTCGTAGAGAGACTCCAGTCTCCACCAATGTGTGACCGGAAAATCACTGCGCTTTTGGAGTACCAGTGGTCGGACATCCACTTTCGCGGTCAGCTCGGCTTTCTGCGTGCCTTCATGAAACAAATACTCGACTTGGAGATTGCGCACACCGGGGGGCACATCCGCAGGTACGTTGATGGTGATCCAAAAGGACTGGTTTTCCCACGGCCCAACGACAGCCGAGTTCTCAGGAAACAATGGATCGGGAGCCATTCCCGGAATATGCCCGATGCCTTCCAACTCCGTTGGATCTGTCTCAATGGTCATGTGACGAAGAGGCACATATCCCACACGGCGAATCTGGATTCTCAAGTCCTCTGTCCCAGTGACAGAGCAGACAACATTCAACGGATAGGGTCTGTTGTTGCGCAGACAGGCCTGAAACGAAATCTGTCTGTTTCTCGCGCTCAACAGAGTCAAGGTGGTTTCGGTTCCAGGCTCCGAGTTTGGAAAGACACGCTTGAGTGAACTCTGCAGCCAAAACAGCACATGCGGTCCTTCAATGCCATCGGGTTGTATCCGCAAGGGTTTCTTCTCACTCGAACCGCCATCGTTCGTCGCCGTCCAGGCCCGGACGGTCGAGAACAAAAAGACAAAGAGGATGAGACTTGTCATGCCAATCAGTTTCAGAAACATACGTCATTGCCTCCATCAGTTTTGTCCTGCGCATTCTAGCAGAACCGCAAGAGAACGCGACAAGGTTCATCCCTCGTGGGAAAGGGACTTCAGCCCTGCCTCTACGTCCTTTTGATACTGTGTGTTTTCTGCTCAGCCATAGTGCGTGCGTGGCATTCCAGACCCATCTGTTTGATCTGCCCAATGCAGGCAGCGCGATCGGATCGGAAGATCAGGCCAAACAATCTGGAGATCAGATTGTTGTACTTCCTGCACTCCCTTGGGGTCTGGAATTGTTTGCAGTCGGCACAGGTGGCGTAATGGTTCTCCAGACAACAGGATCGTACCTTGCACCATTTGGCTTTTACATTCTCGTGGCACCCTGGGCACCGCTCTTTCAGATAGGCACCGCAAGCCCCACAATACAGGCCACAATAGGCAACAAGTCGTGGATCGTTCTCGACACTGCGCATGGTTGAAACCTCCTGACTGCACTCCGAGTGACACTCGGTCTAGAAGAAGCGTGTCATCTACCGAGCAGGCGTCCGAGGGAGCAGGCATAGCCCACACGCCTGCGGGCGCCGACCTGCTCAGAATGTAACCGGAATCCTTCTTTCGTGAAGGACAAAAGGGAATTTCCCTTGACAGATCGTCCCGGTTACGGGTATCAATCTCTTACCACGGTGCCGAAGTGGTGGAACTGGTAGACACGCTAGGTTCAGGACCTAGTGGGGATTACCCTCGTGGGGGTTCGACTCCCCCCTTCGGCATTTTCCCTTTTTTCTGTCCCCTCAGCTCGTTCACTTGACCGATGCGACAATCTGTTCAAGCACGTCGTCCGCCGTGTGTCCTTCGGCCTGCCCCTCGAAATTCAGGATGATTCGGTGCCGAAGGGCGGGCAATGCAAAGGCTCTCAGATCATCCCGGCAGACATGATATCTCCCATCCAGAAGCGCAAGGACTTTGCCCGCCATGAGGAGTGCCTGCATTCCGCGCGGGCTGGCTCCAAACCTGATTAGCCGCTGTGCGGCGGGATGGGCGGTTGAAGAACCGGGTTGCGTGGCAAGAACCAGCGCGGCGGCAAACCGTTTGATTTCCTCTGCGGCGGGGACTTCCCGCACGAAGCTCGCCATCTCCAGAATTCGGTGCCCATCAAGTACTGTTCGAACGTCGGTTTCCTGAACGCCCGTGGTTCGGTCGGCTATCGCAATAAGTTCCGCACTGTCGGGAAAAGGCACATTCAGTTGGCAGAAGAAGCGGTCGCGTTGCGCTTCCGGCAGTGGATACGTTCCTTCCAGGTCAATGGGATTCTGGGTCGCCATGACGAGAAACGGCTGCGACAACGTATAGCATTGGCCGAGAAATGTGACGTTTCCTTCCTGCATTGCTTCCAGCAGTGCAGACTGCGTTTTCGGAGTCGCTCTGTTGATCTCATCGGCAAGCACAAGATTTGCAAAGAGAGGGCCCGGCTCAAATCGGCGTCCTTTGGGATTGACTGCATCAAGCACTTCAGTACCCAAGATATCCGATGGCATCAAATCCGGGGTGAATTGGATTCGGGAAAAATTCAGATCCAGAATCCTGCCAAGTGTTCTGATGAGAAGTGTTTTCCCCAAGCCGGGTAGTCCCTCTATCAGAACGTGACCTCGGGCAATCAAGGCGACGAGAACGTGTCGAATCAGGACGCTCTGTCCTACGATCACCTTGCCGATCTCGGTTTCAAGCGCCTCAAAATCGCGTCGAAATTGCTCTGCCTTCTCAGGTACTAAATTCATGGGCTGTCCTTGTCTCTCGAGAAGTATCTCCGCACAATCGGCTGTTGCCAAAGCGGAATCCGATTCCACGGAATGGGTTCTTCCTGGATTTCATAGGGCTGTACGGGAATTTCGTCAACTGAAGGTCTCTGAACCAACTTGTCCAGTATGGACTTTCTCGAACGTTCGAGCAGCGGATTCGAGGTCGTCGCTCCAACCTGACTCTCTCTTGGACTCGCCTCTGCGATGTCAGGCGGGTTGACAACAATGGTCGGCTCCTGCAAAGAGGGTTGTTGCTCCCGCTGGATACTTGAACGAAAGTCGGCCAATGCCTTTTGAAACTGAGCCAGATTTTGAGACGAGATGCCCGATCCTTTTGCGGTTCCAGATCCTGAACCTGTTCCTGATCCTGAGCGCGTGTCCCCTGCTGAGCTCTTTGCGTGCATTGGGGGATACGACTGCAGTTCCGCTATCAACTGCGAGACTTCCTCTTCGGCGACGCTCGATGGAAACTCTTGGATTCGCTCCAGGAGTTCCAGTGCCCGAAACGCAATGGAGCGGGCACGAGGACCAGGCTTGGAGCGCATGAGAGATTCGGCCAGAAGTTTTGAATCCTCACTCAGTTGCTGAATATGATCGAGCAGTTGTACTGACAATACATTCCTGGACGGCACAAGGTGAATGACTCCAAGACAAACCACACTCAACGCAGCCAACGCAGCAACTCTTCGTGAAGGCATCATGGCACAAGCCTTCCGAACATCCACAGATGCAAATCGGTTCAGCACGTCAGAAAAGATACATTCATGCCAGGACGAGTCCTTACTCGACAGGAGTTCCAAGGCCGTCACCAGTGCATCTTTGAGACCAAGGCGTTCATCGATCACTCGGAGTGCACGTTGCATCCTTGGTGGATGCCATAGGCAGGCCACTCGAGCCAAGAGCACGACACCGAGGCCAAACCATGCCACCATCCAAACTGCCCGCGGAACAAAGATAAGTTTCGAAACACCGGTCAACACAAATGCCGCAACAAGCAAGGCAATGACAGCCTGTGCCAGAGCGTTGATGAACGACGCCCATCGCCATCTGGCCAGACAAGAGTGAACGACCGCTCTAACCCGATCTCTTTCAGTCATGGCAGACACCGCCGCTTGTCTCGAATGACTCGAGCAACTGTGGCAAGCACTGCAGCAACAGCCAGACCTGCAACCGTCATCAACCAGGACGGAGATCTGTATTGCTGGAAATATCGTCCATGCGCACCCCAAGGCCAGAGAAACCCCAGCCGGGAACTGAGAAGGAACAGACATACCAGGAGCACCACGGTCAACTCGTAGCAACGAAGAAAGGCCTGATCCGCGTCGGCTGACAATCTGGCGACGATTGTGCAGCAAAGCGCCACCACGAGTGCCCACAGAAGCCAATGAATCTTGATCAGAAAGAGCACAGACATCCCAACTGCACCCAGGCGCGTCTCAGCATAGAGATAGAAAGGAATTGTCGCGCTCAGTGACAGAACACACCATCTCCCGGAGCCCGCGCGCCGAGACTTCCCATCAATCTCCTCAGCAAAGACGGCCTCGACACAGAGAAAAGGAATGACGGCAAGAAGCAGTCCGCCTTCGATGGCTCCAAGGGTCTGCCAAAGTCGTCGTCCCAGATCACCGGCAGTCAGTGCAGCCATCGAGAAGGACGAGTCGTAGAGTTGAATCCAGAGAGTCAACCCCATCAGCGTCACATGCACCAGCATCGCGAGGGAGAAGGCTCCAAGGCGATGAGGATGACACTCAGACAGGGGGTTCAGACTCTTCTCCATCTCTGCCTCGTGCATCGTGAATGTCCTTCCATAACCGTCTGCATAGTATAATACGCCAGAAACGGATCAGGTCGTGTTATTTTCAGACCCCGAGCACAAACATTGCGTCCGTCTGCACTGCCGTATATCATCCCCGCATGAAAGTGGAACGGGAAGCGCCCGTGACGAACGATCTACCTATGGGCGCATGAGGAGCAAAGAGCGTGATAAATCCATCCGAAATCCTTGAGACAATACGCATGATCCGCGAAGAGCATCTCGACGTCCGGACGGTCACTCTGGGCATTTCGCTGAGAGACTGCTCACATCCCGATGCTTCCGCCGCTCAGGAGAAAATCCTCCAGAAGATCACTCATGTGGCGAGAGATCTCGTGCGCGTATGCGAAGATATCGCCGTCGAGTACGGAATCCCGATCATCAACAAGAGAATTGCCGTCACACCCATCTCCCTTGTCGCTCAGACGAACGAGCAGTCTGACTTTGTGGAGTTCGCGCGAACACTCGATAGGGCGGCTCGAACGGTTGGCGTGAATTTTCTCGGCGGGTACTCGGCGCTGGTACACAAAGGCTACGCCAAAGGAGAGAAGGAGTTTCTCGATTCAATTCCCAAGGCAATGGCAGAAACCGAACGCGTCTGCGCCTCGGTCAACGTGGCAACCACCCGTTCCGGAATCAACATGGACGCCGTGCGTCAGATGGGAGAGGTGATCAAGGCAACGGCGCAGCTGACAAAGGATCGGAACTGCATCGGTTGTGCTCGTCTGGTTGTTTTTGCCAACGCGGTTGAGGACAATCCGTTCATGGCAGGAGCATTTCACGGCATTGGAGAGCCGGAGTGCGCCATCAACGTTGGCGTGAGTGGACCGGGAGTCATACGAGCAGCACTTGCCAAAACTCGTGGTGAACCATTCGATGTGGTGGCGGAGACCATCAAGCGAACCGCCTTCAAGATCACCCGAATGGGGCAGCTGGTCGCACAGGAAGCGTCGGCGCGGTTGAATGTTCCGTTTGGCATTGTGGACTTGTCGCTCGCCCCCACTCCGGCGGTGGGTGATAGCGTAGCGCGCATTCTTGAAGAGATGGGCTTGGAAGCGTGCGGTGTTCCGGGCACAACCGCGGCACTGGCTCTCTTGACCGATGCGGTAAAGAAGGGTGGCACCATGGCGTCATCACACGTTGGCGGCTTGAGCGGTGCCTTTATTCCGGTCAGCGAAGATGAAGGCATGATTGAATCGGTTCGCAAGGGCATCTTGAGTCTGGAGAAACTCGAAGCGATGAGCAGTGTGTGTTCGGTGGGTCTGGATATGATTGCCATTGCGGGTGACACGACGCCAGAGACCATTGCTGCACTCATTGCCGATGAAGCCGCGATCGGCGTGATCAACAATAAGACCACCGCCGTTCGCATCATTCCGGTGATTGGCAAGAGTGTTGGGGACATGGTTGAATTTGGAGGACTTCTCGGATCGGCACCGATCATGTCCATCCAACCACACTCAAGCGAGAGGTTCATCCATCGAGGGGGCAGAATCCCCGCACCGATAAACAGTTTGAGAAACTAGTCGCCTCGCGCATCGTTGCTGCAACACTACGTCAAGAACGCGACACTAGCCTCTGGCAATCGCGATACGACCTGAGCGGACTATTTCCTTGACGCCAAAAGGTCTGAGTAACTCGATGATGGCCTCGATCTTGTCCTGGCTGCCGGTCATCTCAACCGTGAGTGTGGTCGGTTGAAGATCAACGATTTTGGCGCGGAAAATGTCAACGATGGGCAGGACTTCCGAGCGCGGTTTCTTCTCGGTGCTGACTTTGATCAAGACCAGTTCCCGCTCGACATGATCGGTATCGGTGAAATCTGTGACCCGAAGCACGTCTATGAGCTTGTTGAGTTGCTTGTTGATCTGTTCCATGACCTGATCGTCGCCACTGGAGACGATAGTCATGCGCGAAATGCTTGGCTCCTGGGTCTCACCGACGGACAGGCTGTCAATGTTGAAACCTCGACCGGAGAAAAGTCCCGCCACGCGGGCAAGAACTCCGAAACGGTTTTGAACAAGCACGGAGATGATATGCTGGTGTTCCATGTTACGCCATACCTCCGATCATCTGGTTCAGAGAAGCCCCCGCGGGAACCATGGGATAAACGTTTTCCTCCTCGTTCACAATGAACTCAAGGATAACGACTTTGGGAGTTTCAAACGCCTTCTTGAGCGCCTTCTTGACGTCCTTCTTTTCTGTAACTCTCATGCCGACCGCCCCGTAAGCTTCCGCAAGCTTGACGAAATCGGGAATGTACCCGATACCATCTCGTATGAGGGTTGTGGGATCGGGACCGAGAATCGTATGGGCATATCGAGACTTGTAGAACAACTCCTGCCACTGCCGAACCATGCCGAGACAGCCGTTGTTGAGAATGACTATCTTAACCTGGATATCATTGATAACTGCCGTTGCCAGTTCCTGAATGTTCATCTGGATGGAACCGTCGCCGGCAATGTCAATGACCAGTTTGTCCGGCTTGCCGAGTTTGGCACCGATCGCGGCTGGGAACCCGTAGCCCATGGTGCCCAAACCACCCGAGGACAGCCACGTTCTCGGCTTGATATACTTGTAGAATTGAGCACCCCACATCTGATTCTGTCCGACTTCGGTCGTGATGATCGCATCACCCTTGGTGAGTTCCCAGATCTGCTCGATGACGAACTGTGGCCGAAGTTTGTCGTCGTTCTTGTAACTCAGAGGGCTCTCCTTTTTCCACTTGGCAATCAGCTGGAGCCATTCGGTGTGCTCGGTGGACTCAACAAGTTTGTTGAGTTCCTTCAGAACGTTCTTGCAGTCTCCCACAACGGGGATATGCACTCGAATGTTCTTGCTGATGGCAGAGGGATCAATGTCTATGTGGATGATCTTGGCATAAGGGGCAAAATCGTCAATGCGTCCCGTGATTCGGTCGTCAAAGCGTGCCCCCACGGCGATGACAAGATCCGCATTCTGAACCGCATAGTTGGCATAGGTTGTTCCGTGCATCCCGAGCATCTTGAGAGACAGATCGTGCGTCTCGGGAAATGCGCCCAAACCCATGAGAGTCGTGGTCACGGGAATGCTGCATTTGGTCGCCAGTTGGTAGATTTCCTCAGAGGCACCCGAGGCGATCGCACCGCCCCCCACATACAGAAGAGGCCGCTTGGAATCCTTGACGGCTTCCGCGACCAGTTTGATCTGGCGCGGATGACCCTGAACCGTGGGCTTGTAGCCGGGAACGTCCGGACTCTTTGGATAGGAGTACTTCGGGAGCACCATCTTCTGAATGTCTTTGGGAATGTCCACCAGCACAGGTCCCGGGCGACCGGTTCGCGCCAGATGGAACGCATTCTTCATGATGATCGGAAGTTCTTCGATACTCTTGACCAGGTAATTGTGTTTGGTGATAGGGCGGGTAACTCCAACCACATCGGCTTCCTGAAAAGCATCGTTCCCAATCAGCTGCGTCGGAACCTGCCCAGTCAAGGCAACCACAGGAATGGAATCCATGTGAGCGGTCGCCAAACCGGTGACAAGATTCATGGCTCCAGGTCCCGATGTTGCCATACAGACACCGACTTTGCCTGTGGCACGCGCGTACCCGTCGGCGGCGTGCGCCGCGCCCTGCTCGTGTCGGGGCAGATAGAACCGAATCGGTGACTCATACAGTGCATCAAAGATGTCCAGAACCGATCCACCCGGATAGCCGAACATAATTTCAACACCCTCTTTAATCAAGGCATCTACAACAATCTGCGCACCAGTTTTAGACAAAACTAAGTTCCTCCAGATTCTCAATAATCTACGTCAATTTATCCCAGACCGTACCCGGAAAGTCAAGACCAGGGCATCCAGGCAGCTCGGGATGTGAGGTAATGCCTCCCAAGTGCATCATGACTGGATTAAGCATCCAACAGGCTCAGCACCTGCTCCAGCTGCTCACGGATTGTCACCAGTTCCCGACGTACATTCAGATCTGCTCCGACGACGGCACTCGCTCCGGCACGTTTCGCGGGAGGCCAGCCTTTGCGGAGTTTCCGCTCGGCACCTTCCAGTGTGTATCCTTCTTCATAAAGAAGCCTTACGATGGTATAGAGCAGTTCCAAATCCTGCCGAGTGTACTTGCGTTGGTTGCCCCCAACACGGGTCGGAGTCAGTTTTGTGAACTTGGTCTCCCAGTACCGAAGCACATAGGGCTCCACCCCCGTGTATTCACTGACCTCGCTGATCGAATAGTAGATCTTGCGCGGGATCTCCGACAAAGGAATCGTTCTCGGTGTTGACATGATTTCGTTCGTTCCATTTCCTCTCTATTGATATAGCTGCACTTCCATCTCCGGTTTCGCGTCCCGAAGCATCAGGTCGCGAACCGCGTCCCCAGGAGCCTTCCCCTGCAACAATACCCGGTACACCTCGACCGAGATTGGCATCTCCACTCCACAACGCTCCTGAAGCAATAAAATGGATCGGGCGGTTTCAAGCCCCTCAACCACCATTCCGATCCGCTGGAGTGCTTGTTCTTTCGAGAGACCCTTGGCAATAAGCTCTCCAAAGTTTCGGTTTCGACTGTGCCGACTGGTACAGGTCGCCACCAGATCGCCCAAACCTGCCAGACCTGTGAACGTGTACGGCTTGGCTCCCATCCGAATCCCAAGGCGCATCATCTCCGATAGCCCCCGCGCGATGAGTGCCGCCTTGGCGTTGTCGCCAAATCCAAGACCGTCTGAGATTCCGGCAGCAATAGCGATCACGTTCTTCAGTGCAGCAGCCAGTTCAACCCCTGAAAGATCATCATTGGTATAAATCCGAAAGCGTTCCGTCATGAAGGTCTCCTGAACCTGTCGGGTGACCAATTCCGAACACCCTGCCACCACAACGGATGTCGGAATGTCTCTGGAAACCTCCTCCGCATGACTTGGACCCGAGAGTGCTACCAGTCGCTCCGGCTGCTTCAGTTGTGTTGCCTCTGCTATCACCTCCGTCATGGTTTTGAGTGTCCCTTGCTCCAATCCCTTCGAGACACTCACCAGAATCTGCCGCTGTGCGGCTTCTGTTCGCTTCAACGTTTCACAAGTAGCCCGCATCGTCTGTGACGGCACCGCAAAGACGATCAAATCGGTGCCCGACACGATATCGGACATATCCGTGCTGACCTGAACTCCCTCGGGAAGCTGCACTCCAGGCAATTTACCCTTCAGCTCCCGACACTCCTGGAGTTGTCGAGCCGCCTGCGGATCAAACTCCCAGCCGGCAACCTCGAAGCCCTTGTTATGTAGTAGTCTCGCCAGAGTCAGGCCCCAGCTGCCTAACCCAAGCACGGCTATTCGGTTCACTTGCTCCAACCTATCCCATTTCTTCTACATAGGTCTATTATAGAAATCTCGTGCTTGAGATCAAGGGATTTTTCTATAGTAAAAACAATAAGTTAGACTATTACGCAATATCTTGAGTCCCCAGAACACAGAATATCAATATGTTTGAATCAATCTGAAGTCTTCGAATTCAACTCTTTTGAAAACAAATGAAAAACACCACAGGGACATGTTCAATGCCTGCGCCATGCATGGGCTAAGAGTCTTGGGTTGTCTTGGGTTGTTGAGGCAAGACGGATGGCTTCGCTACATAACTGAGCCGGTACTGCGATGCAGTACTTGTCTTTTCTGCCAGTCTATGAGATTGTTTGAATTGGCAACAAGGACGGAATCCGCCTGTGATGGGAATTGGAAATGCGCTATGCGGTGATCTCCGACATTCACGCGAATCTCGAAGCACTTTCTGTGGTGCTTGAGGACATCCGAAGCCAAAACTGTGACGCAACTCTTTGCCTTGGGGATGTTGTTGGCTATGGTGCTAATCCCAATGAATGTGTTCAAATTGTCTTCGAGCAATGTCGCCCGATTTTGGAAGTTGGTCTGCCGATCGTAAAAGGGAACCATGACGAGGCGGTAACATCAGGCAACGCTAGAGATTTCAATGACGCCGCCGCGGCGGCTGCCCGCTGGACAAGAGAGACTCTGGAGTGTGAAAATGCCAAACGGATCGCCGATCTTCCAATGACTGTGATGCTGGATGATGTGTTTCTGGTGCACGCGAGCCCCTTCGAGCCCGAAAGATGGCATTATGTCCTCAGCGTTGTCAGCGCTTTTGAGGCCATTGACCACTTTCCAGAAAGCACGAGAGTCTGTTTCATCGGACACAGCCACTGCCCCTCTGTCATGTGCCAGAATGAGCGCGGCGATGTACTGCGTGTTTCCGGTTCGTTGGTAAGTCTCGAAGATCAGAAGCGGTATCTAATCAATGTGGGAAGTGTCGGTCAGCCTCGCGACTCGGATCCGAGAGCCAGCTATGCGGTTTACGATACGGAGAGCAAGACAGTCGAGATTCGTCGGCTGCAATATGACATACCGACTGCTCAACGCAAAATCGAGGACGCGGGACTTCCCGGGAGCCTGGCAAGACGACTTGCCTTTGGCCGCTGAGATTCTGGATTTGACGATGCGGGGAAAGAAAGGCAACATGGAAGACTTGGATGCGTTGCAATGACAAGCACGTGAAATCTGGCAGTGAGAGGTGAGAATATGAAGATTGCCGTCGTCGGTGGTGGAATCTCCGGTCTGGTTGCAGGCTTTGACCTGGCCAAGGCAGGTCACGAGATCACGGTCTTCGAAAAGGATCATGTATTGGGTGGATTGTGCGCCTGTTTTCGGCTTGAGGGCACTTATCTCGAGAAATACTATCATCACTTCTTTACAAGCGATCAGGCGATAATAGATCTCTTCGAGCAGCTCGGATTGAGCCCTTTGGTCGAATGGCGAACATCCCTGACAGGAGTCTACTATGACGGTCATGCCTATCCTTTCGGAGGGCCGGTAGATCTGCTGCGATTCAAACCGCTGCCGATGGCAGACCGATTGCGTTTGGGTTTCGCCATCATGCGGCTTCGCAAGATTGATGACTGGAGACCTCTGGAAGAGATCACGGCAAAGGACTTTATCGTTCGCGAGATGGGCGAAAAGGTTTACCGGGTTCTCTGGGAGCCCCTGCTTCGCTCCAAATTCGGCGACAAGGCAGAATCGGTCGCGGCGGTTTGGTTCTGGGGCAAGATCAAACTGCGTGGCAGCACGAGAACCAAGTCTGGCAGTAAGGAACTTCTGGGCTATCTTCGCGGAGGACTTGGGCTTGCCATTGACGAGTTGGCAAAACAGATTACTGAGCGAGGCGGAAGAGTCCTGACTTCGAGTCCTGTCGAACGCATCGCTGTGGACGGAGACAAGATTCAGGTCACGTCGCTTCAGGGCGTGGATCATTTTGACCGATTGGTTTTTACCGGTGCTCCTTCTCTGTTTGCCAGTCTGTGTGACGATCTTTCCGACGATTACCGACAACGGCTTCAGAGTGTTCATTACCAGGGAACAACCTGTCTGGTTCTGAAGACAAAACAGAGTCTCTCCAATATCTACTGGCTGAACATCAATGATCTGAACATGCCTTTCGTCGGAATCATTGAACACACCAACTACCGTTCTCCGCAAGAGTATGGTGGCTATCGAGTGATCTATGTGACTCGGTACCTGGATCCCAACAATCGCCTTTATTCCCTTGATGCCGATGAACTGTTTGAGGAATACAAGCCTCACATCAAGCGCATCTTTCCGCATTTCGATCCTGCTGCCGTCCAGGAGCGGTTCATCTTCAAGGATGCCTTCACACAACCGGTCATCAGGCTGCAATACTCAAGGCAGATTCCAGATTTCACTACCCCACTTCCAGGCGTATGCCTCGCTTCGATGGCGCAGATCTATCCTGAAGATCGAGGCTCCAACTATGGAGTGGTCATGGGACACAAGGCCTCCGAATGGATCAAGAAGAGTCTGTGAGCACAGAGTTGGCAGGCCATCCTCTGTTGACAATGGGAGCGAAACGGACTTAAGATACTTCTCAATGTCTGCCAACTTAACTGTCGTCCCTAGACTGTGACGGGGTTTTTGAAGATGAATGCACCTGCACTACAAGGCAATCTGAGTACCTTCTCGCTTGAGGATGTACTCAAATTCGTTGAGGAAAAAGGCCATGCCGGAGTCTTGGAGATCACTCAAGACACTGGAAATCTGCTTGTCTATTTCGAACAGGGACAGGTCGTGTGCTTTAGTGGGCTGTTGGATGGATCCAAGATAGGACGTTTGCTTTTTCGTCGCGCAGTGATCGGCAAGCAGGACTATGAGCGGTTGTCCCAGGTTCAGAATGCCGATTTTTTCAAGATTCTCTCAGAGGTCTTCACACGCGTTGATCCTTCGCTGAAGGGCATCCTTACCGAGTGCCTTCGGCTGCAGGAACGGGAAGAGACGGTCGTGCTCTTCTCCCTCAAAGAAGGCAATTTTCAATTCACACCGCAGCAGGTTGACTGTCCCAAGGCTCTCAAATGCAGGACTCCCATTCCCCAGTTTCTTGAAACAGGCAGACAACTGAGCGCGCAATGGAAGCAGGTTCAGACCATCCTCTCCAATCAAAATCTGTATCCTCAGATTCCCGATCTGGATCAGGTCGCCTTGGAGGAATGCAAACCGGGATTGGATCTGTGGCTTGTCCTTTCGGTCATTGACGGCCGTCGAACGGTTGCAGAAATTTCGAAGGTTTCCCCTTGGGGACGCTTCGAGACCCTTCTGGGGTTGGTTCGAT
Organism: Candidatus Omnitrophota bacterium; assembly: GCA_029558215.1. Classification (GTDB taxonomy): domain Bacteria; phylum Hinthialibacterota; class Hinthialibacteria; order JAKQFZ01; family JAKQFZ01; genus JAKQFZ01. Next base: position 7,295 of record JAKQFZ010000677.1, on the reverse strand, counting down.
TCATGCAAAAGAAACTCGTTGTGCTCAGCGACAAGCCCGTGCCGAAACCGGCGCTGGTCAGCCGCTCGACTGTATCGGTGCCTCAGGAAACCGGAGGATTTCTCGCTTCGTTTCGTGGCAAGGAACAACATTCCTATCAGCCGCGCACCAAGGCAGGCGTGGCAGCGCTTGTAGTCGAAGGTTTTCTGGAGAGTTTGAACTCGCGCAAAGAAATACAACTGGACGCCACTGCAGTGAAGTCAGCTTGGGCAGAGGCATTGGTGCTTTTCCCAATGGCTGATCTGTTGAACGTCTCCGGCGAAGGGGCAGATGTCTCTTTGCTGGAAGACCTGCTCGACACCTGGGCGGATTCGGAATCAACACGCGATGTTGTGGAGAGTTCTGCAGAAGCACTCAAGCGTTTCAGTGAGAGCCTGCTTCGAATTGCTTCCACGCAGATGGGTGACAAGAAGGCACAGTCCCTTTACGCCAAGGTCTGCTCCGGACTTGCCAAGAGGACGGATCTCCCCATTACGGCGGAGGAGATGCGGGCTTTGGGACTGGACAAACAAGCATAAAGGAATAATTCTATGCCTGGTGAAACGGTACTGCTCATTGATGACAGCGAAGCACGTTTGGATATGATGAGTCGCCTTGTGCGACGTAACGGTTTTGAACCTCTGCAGGCACAAAACGGTCTTGCCGCTCTCACTCTCCCTGAAGACAAGAAGGTCGCCCTGATCATCATCAACACAGGTTTGATGCAACCCGATGGTGAGGAGTTGGCGGAACGATTGCGCCGGAGTTCAAGAGCCTGGTATCTTCCCATTCTGCTCCTTGTGCCTTCGGAGAAACAGCACTCGGGAGAACAACAGCCCCTTTTTGGCGCAGACAGCTTCATCAACTTTCCCTGCTCCGCGGCAGACTTGGCTCGCAAAATGGATGAAGTCTTGCGGGACAAGAAGGCTCGGGATTTTGCCGAAGAGCGACTGGTAGAGATTACCCGCCAACATATCAGCGATGCAGTTGACCGTGTGGCGGAGCAGGAACTTAGTACCAAGTCCGCTGAGGTGATCTCCGATCTATCCGCCGGTATTGTTGATTTGGTCAGCATCGAAGCCAAGAAGACGATGGATCAAAAAGTGCAGGAACTGGTGGCGGGCGCTTTTGCGGAACAGGTTCGTGCCATCGTTGAGGATGTCGCCCGAACGGTGCTTGCAGAGGAATCCGAGAACATCATCACGACACTCGTCGCTTCCGTGGTGGATCAGCAAGTCGGTCAGATTCTTGGCAAATTGGAAACCGATGAACTGCCTAACATCGCGCGCAGAGCGGTTGAGAAGGTGGTCGAAGTGGCTGTCAAGGAGAAGGTGGCTCAGATCACGATGGAGACTCACGCGGAGACAGTCCAGAAACTCGTCAGCCAGATTTCTGAAGTGGTTGAAAGAACCGCACGAAGCATTATTCCCAAGATACTTGGAAAACAGTGATCTGTCCGCATCTGCATATCTCTCTGTCGAAATGAATGAGCGGACGACAATCGTATTGGACGTTCAGGATAGCAATCGTTAGGGAGGTTATCTGATTTGATACACTGGGACTCTACTTCTACTCAGACAAAAGGTCTTTGGATCTGCTTGGTGCTTGTTCTCGCTCTTCTGGGTCTTTCGCAGACGGCCGAAGCAGACAAGGTACTGGATGTCCCTTACATGAGACAGCCTGACGGCTCCACCTGTATGCCGACGTCATTGCTGATGACACTGGAGTACTTCGGCAAGGACAAACTCAGTGAGCAACGGATATTCGAACTGCATCGGCGCACCCGCGTCAACCGACTGAACATTCCCGCAATCCTTGAGGAATACGGGATGCACGGGGACGCCAGTTACTCTCCCTATTGGACGTTTGAAGACATCAAGAAGGACATTGATGATGGGCTTCCGGTCATTCTGGGCACAGACATCTCCGACGCGGGGCACATCATTGTCGCGGTGGGTTATACCGATGACGGTCGTGTCATCGTGAACGATCCCGGATATCAGAAAACTGGAAAAGTTGTCAAGACCTTAGAGGAAGTGATTTTTGATGGAGGCGGTGTTCGCTTTCGCGAAGTCCCAAAGGGACCGTATCAAGGTGAGTGGGTGGCGCATCGCAGGATCGGTTGGGTCTCCGCCAACACACGCCATGAAATCTGGTTTGAATACCGAAATCGCGGGACGGAGACCTGGCCTGCCGGAAAGGTCGAACTGCGTCCAACGGGTTCACTGCCGAGCGACACCTTCTACGACGAGGAGACATGGGTTTCTCCGACATGTGTGGTGCGACTGGATCGTGATGTGAAGCCGGGAGAGACACATCGCTTCACGTTCTCCGTCCGTATTCCAGATGTCACAATGCAAAAGGAGTTCTGCCAGCCTTTTCACCTCTTTTTGACGCCCGATACTCCCTTCAGCTATCCAAGGGATCAGGACATCAGCATCGAGATCAGAGTCTGGCCAAAATACACTCTGCCGCTCCGAGATCGCTTCCCCGCATCCGGTCCCGAGCTGCCGTGGATTGCCCGATTTCAACCACCACAGATGGTGCAGCGCAAAGATGATCCGCTGCGCGACGGTGCCGTCCTTCGCGTTCAAGACACACTGGAGGGTGGATACGACTCCATCCGCATTGGGAGTCTGGAAGTGGGAGATTACCGAGTGCGCGCCCTGGTGTACTGTGCCTATCGTCCGGACATTGAGGACGGAACGGGATTTGAACGAGTAGGTCTATTTGCCCGGGATCGGTACCGGGGAGAATTTGAGAAAAGCAAGATTGGCAACTGTTATCTGATGACGCATGATTCCAACAATGGAAGAATCATCTGTGGCAAGGTTCAGGCTGGAGAGATCACTGATTTCCTTGAAAAACCCGTGTTGCTTGTAAAGACAGGCTGGCATGAGTTTCGAATGGACTGTCAAGGAAACCGGATTCGATACTTTCTTGACCGGAAACTCATCGCGGATGTGCAAGATGATTTCAGAAACGAAGGGCAGTGCGGCATCGGTTACCATGAGTTCTTTGCTGACAATGCCCATGCCCATGGCGCACTGGTGGCTCGCTTCTCGATGGAGCCAATGAGGAAGAGGGGTCTCTCAAGACTTCTCTTCTGGAGAAAAGCAAAATGAAGATCAAGCGTCGCTATCTAGTCCTTGGGGTTCTGTTCCTGTTGCTCGCCGTCATCATCACTGCTGCCACCCTATCGGTAGAACGCATTGCAAAGAAAGCCGTTTCTTCAGCCTTGGCAAGCAAAAATCTCGATGGGGGCTTTGAAACCCTTGATATCGGTCTTCTGCGGGGTGTCTGTGCCGTCGGCGGACTCGATCTCAACACAAAGGACGGACAGCCTCTTCTTGAATTGAAGCGGGTACAGGCGAATGTCAACCTCTTCAGCCTTCTTCGTAAGAAGATCTCCGTAGACGGGCTTGTTGTCGAAGGTATGAAAGTCAACGTCCAGATCGATCAACAGGGAAAGATCAACTGGCTGAATCTGTTGGAAAAGGCGGAATCGGTTGAGGAGGCAACCAAGGAGCCGTCTTCGGCCTCTGGCTCGGTCGCGGTCAGGAATGTGACTTTGCAGGATATCGTGTTTGAAATTGAGGACTTGCGGCCGGACACAAAGCTGAAGTCTGTCGCGGTCGCACTCGGCAATTTGGATGCTCGTCTTTCGCGTGGCAAGATCTCCTTGAGGAATTTGAAGATCGAATCATCCGATCCGCAACCATACTTTGGAGTTGACTCCATTGAGATGATGGGGAAGTTCCTGGTGGATTCAGGTGTATCGATCCGAGTTGATTCTGTGACCGTCGCCGGCGTCAAAGGGAGAAACCGACTGCAGGACAATGGAAAGTTCGTTGTCCAGCAATGGGCTGAGGATATAGCATCCTTGAACGGTCTGATGTCGGACAAGCCGGTGCAACCTAAGCCTGCATCGGGGGAAAAATCTGCAGAAATGCCAACGAGAATCCAGTTGGCTGATTTGGACTATGCCTTGGTCTATGCGGGCAGTGGCAACAAGCCTCTCGTCGAGAGAATCCAGATCGCGTCGCTTGCCCTGGCGCTCAAGGACGGCAAATTCGATCTGGAGGGGCTGGACTGGAGTCAGAGTCTGGACAAGGGAGTTGGGGATCCCGTTGTGCATCTTGGTAGTCTTTCGTTGACAGCTGAGCTCCTCAAGTCGCCTTTGACCGTTGAGGGGGCGCAGATCAAGGACTTGAGTCTCTCTCTTCGCAAGGGAGTGGATGCTCCCTTTGACATTCAACAGCGCCTGACCACATTGCAGCAGAAATTCCCACAGAAACCACAGGAGAAAAAAGAAACTGCTCCAACGGAGAAGGCTCCATTCAGCGTCAGGGGTTCGATCAATCTGGACTCGGTTCGCCTTCGCCTTGTCGCACAGGAGACAGAAAAGATCCTTGTCAATCAGATCGTCCAACTTGGTTCCATGACCTTTGATCCAGCGAAGGGATTTTTCGGACTCAACGGACTTGTTGTTTCAGATGACAAAGGCAACATGGAGACTCCCTCTCTGAGAATCTCGTCTGTTGAGGTGAAAGGTAATCTGGACGTTCCGTTGCCGGAGAAGCTGCAGATTAACCAGGTGTCTGTCAACGCACCAAGCACCAGTCTGGCGTGTTCCAGCGATGGAAAGATTGATCTTCTTGAGCGGATGGACGTTCTCACTCGAACAGCACCCAAGCCAAAGACCCCTCCAGCAGCGAAGAAGTCTGAGTCCTCTCTGAATCTCGAACTCAAGCAGCTGGCCGTCAGTGATCTTTCTTTTTCTCTTGTCCATGAAGTCAAGTCCGAACAGCAGGTAACCTTCCGGATGCACCAGGGAGTAGTGAACCTGACGGATCTTGTCCTTCCCAAGGGAGGATCGGGCACGACCCGACTTTCGCTGAAAGGGGCTTTTGTACAACCATCTGCGGGCAGTGTGGATCTTTCCTCAGAGATTCCCCAGCAGTCTTTTGCCGACGATTTCGTCGCAAAGTTTCTCATGAGTTTGTCTGACATCACTCCGCTGAAGCCCTACTACGAGGAGTCCATGCCGTTTGAGCTGCAGGCCGGTGGTTTTGCCTTTCAGACTGAGGGACAATGCAAGGCCAGGAATCTGGAGTTCCCGATTGATGTATCGCTCGTTGGCGCTCAAGTCGCCCCAAAGCAGACGTCGAACATTCCTGTCCTGGGTCAACTGAAAGCCGGAAGCATGCCGGTGCTGATCGAAGCGCTGAAAGACAAGGATGGCAACATTGTCTATCAAGGACATATCAAAGGAACTTTGGACAAACCCGAGTTCTTCAGCTGGAAATCCATGGGCGCCTTCTTGGCTTCATCTCTGGTGAAAAATGCGCAGAAATTGCCCGATGTCCAAGGCGTTGTGGATACTTCGAAGCGGCTGTTGGAAGGTTCGAGGACGGACGTTGAGAAAGCAACGCAAGGCGTGCTCGAACAGGCGGGCAAGACAGGAGAATCAATCCGAGGGATTCTGCCTTTTGGAAAGAAGAAGGACTGACGAGCACACAAGATGAACTACGTTGAGGAGACCGCAACAAATGAGAATTCTTACCTGTAATGTCCGAGTGTCAAGCGCCAAGGATGGCGAGAATGGTTGGGAGTTTCGAAGAGCCCTTTGCGCAGAAGTGATCCTGCGGCAACAGGCAGATCTGATCTGTTTTCAGGAGATGCACAGCGACCAGTTCAATTACCTTGCCGACTTGTTGCCTGAGTTTGCTCCCTTCGGCATGTCCGATCACCCTTTGGGTGATCATCCGCTGAACGCGATTTTTCACCGGAAGGATTCGTTTACTGTGTTGGAGAACGCAGGATACTGGCTTTCGGAAACCCCCCACATTTCAGGAACCAAGTCTTGGGACAGTAAGTGTATCCGTTTCGCCAACTGGATACGCTTGAAGGATGTTTCAACAGGCAGGGATTTTCGAATCGTCAACACCCACCTGGATCACGTCAGCCAGCCCGCTCGGGAGAATCAGGCACGCCTTCTGGTGGAAGACGCTTCCGCTTACCCGGCTGACTATCCCCAGTTCTTGACCGGCGACATGAACTGCGATGCAACCAACAGTGCCTTTGCGATATTCAAAGAGGGTGGATGGCAGGACACATACTCCGCAGTCCATGGTGTCGAAAATCCAGGCACCACCTATCATGCGTTCAAGGGTTCGGAGTGTTCCTGGCCTGTCGGAAAAATGGATTTCATCTTCTGTCGCGGATCGGTTCGTGTGGTTGCTTCCAAGATCGTTGATGATTCGAGAGAGGGCCGATATCCCAGCGATCACTACTTCATTAGTGCGGACGTTGATCTGTGACTGGAGCGGCTGAGATCAACTGAGATCTTTGCCCGACCAAGCCAGGAAGATTCCAGAGAACCATGCCAGCATTCCCATGCCCGCCGACCAGAAAGCGGGGCCGAGGCGTCCCATCAAACTGAAAAGGAATGCAAACCCAGCACCCACAAGAAAGATCATCAGGATCAAAGCCCCAGGGACAATCTCTCCTCGCAGTATCTGGTAAAGCCCTGGGATAAGCAATGTCCACATAGGGACGGCCGACTTGGGTTGGCTTTCGAAAACGACGACTTCGGGTTGCTTTTCGGGTGCCTGTTCAACCTGTTCTTCTGAAATGGCCTGCTCTTTGGGTCGGACTTCCTCTTCTTCTTTGACAACTGTCGCAAAGGCTTCGAAATACTGACGAGCTCTTTCGAGCTCCGGCTGTATTGTGGTCTTGAGACGTTCCTGGAAATCTTTCTGTCCTGAGCGCCCAAGCAGTTGAAGTGTTTCCGGTCGAATGTCGGGATCTGCTTGTGGGGGCAGGAAATCCAGTTTGTGCCTGTTGCAGAGGAAGTCGCTCAACTGAACCAGCGCAACAGTCTCTTTGTTGATACAATCGGTGACCGGTGAATGATGAAAGCGGATGGTCTCCATGATGGGCTGTGGAAGGCTCCACTTTTGAGCCAGCCATGCGCCCAGATCCGCGTGGTTGAAACCGAGGAACTCTTCTTCGACTTGGGACAGATCGGGGGGTTTGATTCCCGACGCAAGCGCCTGATCGTAGCGGCGTCGGTGCTCCTGAAAAATCTCTGAAATCTTCTTCTTCTCGTTGGCCGCAAAAACGATGATGCCGATGTCGTGAAGCAGGCCGGCGAGAGAAGCTTCTCCGGGCGCCACCATCTGTGAGCCTAGTTTTCGGGCGATCGTGCCGCATATCTGCGAGGTCGCCATGCAGTGTCCCCAGTAACTGTGGACATCAAAGTACGGGATCTC
>JAKQFZ010000673.1 GCA_029558215.1 Candidatus Omnitrophota bacterium | reverse complement strand
GACGCGGTCGTAAGAATACTCGCGCGACCAGTAGAGTCGTTCCTTATACCCAGAGTAGGGAACATAACCGTTGTACCCGTTTCCCGTCTCGTCCACCACAGGCGAGCCTTGCGTTTTGAAGCGCCACAGCAGAATAGTGTCCTCGTCCACCGCAAGTTGCATCGCCGGGACAAAGGTCGCTGAGTACCGCGCCACACGGAAAACCCACTTCTTCATTATGAACCCCTTTCATGCCGAAATAGCCTGTGGGTCCCGACCCACGCTACAAAAGACTGGTTTGAGGAAACGGCATCCGATGCCGAATACCCCACGTGGACTCCATGTCCACTCACGTTCTGAGTACTCTTACCCCCCCCCCCAGCCGCTTTGTCAAGAATTATTTTGAGTTTCTTCAGATAGGGTTAGGGACAGCGCTTGTGAACGCTCCCCTCCCCGCCTCATGGCGACGCAGTTACTTTCGGTTACAGGCCGTAGAGCTTTTCCCGGAAGAGGACTCTCACCTCTCCGACACGGCACACTCACAGGCGCGCGAGGGCGCATTGCCAATGCGTTAATGTTTGTGGCTCTTTTACGTTATAGACGAAAGCGGGTCTGCTGATGTTGCAGGAGAAGACGATGCGTTGGATCGCGGTTTTCATCGTTCTGGAGGTTTTCATTATGGCGGACGACTGCTTTTCCCAAAACCCTGTTGTGCTGAACCCTCTGAATGCGGATGAACAGCGGGTCATCATCCACAAAGGAACCGAACGGCCGTTCAGCGGAAAGTACTACCGGTTTGATGATGAGGGTACCTATCTATGCAGACAATGCAGTGCCCCTCTTTACCGCTGGGAAGACAAGTTCGATGCCGGTTGTGGATGGCCTAGTTTCGATGACGAAATACCAGGGGCTGTTCGTCGCGTCCCAGACAAAGATGGGATTCGAACCGAGATCATCTGTGCCTCGTGTGGTGGGCATTTGGGACATGTCTTCGTCGGTGAAGCGCTGACTCCCAAGAACACACGACATTGTGTCAATTCCATCTCAATGCAATTCGAGCCGTCCAAAGGGGCAAGCCCCACCGCGGCCACCACAGAGAGAGCAATCTTCGCGTCTGGATGCTTCTGGGGAACGGAATATGTCATGCGTCGCGCTCCGGGCGTTCTCTCCGTCAAAGTTGGCTACACCGGTGGCCACAAGGAAAATCCACTGTATAAGGAAGTCTGTTCCGGAAAGACCGGTCATGCAGAGGCAGTCGAGGTCATCTTCGATCCAGCCAAGACTTCTTTCGAGACACTGACACGGCTGTTCTTCGAGACGCACGACCCGACACAAGTTGACCGACAGGGGCCTGACGTCGGTGAACAATATCGCTCTGCCATTTTCTACACGTCCGATGTGCAAAAAACCATTGCCGGAAAACTGATCGAGCAGTTGCGCAGCAGGGGAATTCGCGTTGCCACGAAACTCGAACCGGCCGGAGTCTTCTGGCCTGCTGAGGACTACCATCAGGAGTACTACCAACGCACCGGTGGTCAGCCCTATTGCCACGCCTATCGAAAACTCTTTGACGATTGAAATGCGCCATGGAGATGGAGACAGCGACACGACCCCAGCCGTGAGGTCAGTGTTGTCGTTCTCGGTGTGGCAGCTGTCAGCCAGAAGGCACAGATCACATGGGCACGCGAACCACGCTGATCCACTCCCCCAGTCCCGTCAGTACCATCTGTACCGCGACGGTCGCAACGATGAGACCAGTGATTCGGATGAGCGGACCTGTCGCATTGAGTTTCTCGATCAATGCGCCGATCTGAAGTGAGAACAACATCAGAACAAGATTCAGAATCAGTGCCAGCGAGAATCCAGTGATGGCAAGCAAGACACCGTGCTCGGAACTGAAAGCAACAGATGCGGCAATCGTTCCAGGGCCGGCAATGAGCGGTGCGCCCAGAGGGACGATTGAAATGTCCGCGGAATGCTGCAGACTGCGCTCATAGAAGCGTCCCTTGGTCACCGCTGTCAGTCCGATGAGAAAGAGAACGATGCCACCAGCGACTCGGAGTGAGTAGATCTCCACTCGAAAGATATCATGCAAGAGATAATTCCCCAGAGTACTCAGGCAACAGAGGATGACGAAAGCCACGACGGTCGCTCGAAGAGACAAAGCACGCAATTCCCGCCCTGTGAGACGGGGCTCTATCGAAGACAGCAGGAATATCTTGCTGGCAGGGTTGATCAGAGCCAGAAAATAGAGTGCGTTTTCCAGCAACAGGTTGAAATCCATGTCTAGTTCACTTCCCTGCGTTGGGGCATATCCACGCCTCGCAACGCAAACCAAAGCGTTCCGGCAACACCGCAACCAAAAGCAGTCAGGAAATTCACCTGAGGACTGATCATCCACAGATAAGCGCCCCCAAACGCTGCAATTGAGACCACAACATCCCGCATCAGATAGTACAATCCGAACATCGCGGCCTTCTTGCCTTCCGGCGCGAGATCCATGATGAGAGCCTTCCGAGTCGGCTCTCCAAACTCCTTCAGGCCTCTGAGAACAAAAGCACCTACCAGGAACCAGAAAGACTGTGTCAACAGAAGAACCAACGGAAAGAGCGTGAAGAACATGAAAGTCATCAGAACGAAGGGTTTCTTCGTTCCCCGATCTGCCAGATAGGCAACAGGAATGTAGACCAGCATCGCCGTGACCATCTCCACCGCAGACAGAACGCCAAACTGAAATTCATCCACTGGCGAGATGATGCGCTGCAGGCACCAGAGAACCACATACGCGTATGGAATCTGCTCACAGAACCGAATCAGGATGTCTGATACCAACAGATTCCGAAGGCCTGGGCTCATTTCCCTGTAGAGACGCAATGGATTCTTCTCCGCCTTGGACTCGTCACCGGACTTTCGACCTGCCCTGTCGTCTTCGATCAAGATCTGCTGCATGATGGCAGCGAGCATCGCCATAAACAACGCCACGCCAAAGGCAAGTCTCATGCCGGTCAACTGCCCCCATCGAACCATGAACGCGCCACCGATCATCGGCCCAAGTGCCATCGGGACTCGACGAAGCAAAGAGTGCATCGAAACTCCCATCGTTCGTTTGCTTTTTGGAAGCGCCTTCGCGACCAAGTCCATCGTTGCCGGCAGGGAGATTGCCGTCCATGAAAGAAAAAAGACTGAGCCGACAAAGACGGCAGGCCAGGCGGGGATCACAATCACGATAAGGAAACCCAGCATGGCTAGTAGATTGAACAGCAAGAGTGATCGCTTTATTCCAAACCGATCAGAAAGGTACCCCCCTGGAAACGAGTACAGCGCGGAAAGGAGATTGTCCATCGCGTTGAGCATGCCGACCAGTTGTTCTCCCCCACCCAATGCCACAAGGTAAACCGGCAGAAACCGCTCTGCCATGCGCTCACCCATCCCGACAAGAACAATCATCCCCAAAAGCCCAACGATACTCCGTCGGAGACCGAGGAATTCCACCAATGATTCAAGACGTCTGTTGTTCGCCACCAAAACACACCCAAAGGCTGTAGACACTCAGCAAATCTGCCGATGTCCGAATCCCCAATGTGCCCTGCCACTAAGCCGTCTCGCGTGCTGTCATAAGACGACACCACGCATAGAGGGCATCGTAGACCTCAAATTGATGCTCCAGATTCTCCGAGTCGTCAGGATATCTGAGGCTGTAACCGACCGCAATGGCCAGCAGACCCGCGGCGGCAGGATCCTTCTCCGGTTCATCCATATCAGCCGCGTGTACTATCTTCGCCATTCGCTGGAGCGCTCTGTCTGTGATGCCATAGGTTTCGATCAGCGTTTCAAATGTGCATTTATCATTTCGATGACCCAAAACGGCATTGGGCGAGTCAAATGCAATGGCTTTCTCCCGAGCGGCCAGGTCCTGAACCTGACCGGTGGAAACGAAGACAAATTCCGCATCCGAGTCAATGAACCGCGTGATCAGCCATGGACAGGCTACACGGTCCACATGCACATGCGCTCGAGTGATCCACTTCATGGCAACCTCCACTGTGCGTCAGATTTGAACTCCCACAAATCCCAATTATGGGTCTGGAGAGTCTCCTAAACAATCTCGATCTATGGAACCATTTCGAAAACTTTGTCCACTGGTCGGCGATCCGTTCTCTCTGGGCTGAGAGTCCCTCTGCCAATAGGGATCATTGCAACAGGTCTCCGGTAACCAGGAATGTGCAGCGCCGCGCGAGCCCTATCCTCATTGAAGGCACCCACCCAGCAACTCCCATATCCGAGACCGGTCGCAGCGATCAGCAGATTCTCCACGGCGGCAGAAACATCCTGAATGGCGTAAAGCGTTCTCCCCCGATCGCCATATCGGGTCGCCGAAAGCTCCGGCTCTACACAGGCGACAAACACAACCGGAGCCTGAGCGACAAAGCCCTGCCCCAAGGCAGCCTCGGCCAGCAAGTGCTTAATCTGATCGTTGAGAACCACATAGAAGAACCAAGGTTGGCGGTTACCTGCCGAGGGTGCCCAACGAACAACGTCCATAAGAAGATTCAGATCGTCGGGCATCAAAGGCTCGCCAGTAAAGTGTCTACACGAGCGCCTCTGCATGATGTCATCAATAGTTTCTTTGGGCATGCTTCAAACCTTTCATCAAGGATTGTCTCTCCCCAAATCTCTCAGGCTGACGATACTTCGTTCCAGAAGAGATTGAGAGTATCAAAGTATCCATTCCGTAATCTCGTGCATACTGTATCTTTTTCTTCCCGATTCGGTCAAGGAGCACATGACTTGTCTCTGGCCAAAGACGCTATACTTATTGACAAGCGGATTGCGACAGATTACTGTTTGCCTTGCATGGAAACATACCTACATTGGTATGAGAAGATGTGAAGAGGCTTGGAATCGTACTTTTTGAGCCTTGTGCGTTTGTGATTCTCCTGATGGCACTCAGATCTGAAGAAGCGTGTCATTTGCCGAACAAGAGTCCAAGGGAGTGGGCATAGCACACAAGCCTGCAGGCACTGGCCTGCTCGAGATGGAGGGGTATCTGCGATGAGAAATCTTCTGATTTATTCTTTACTCGCTTTGGTATTTGTTGTGGGTTCAGCTTCGGCAGAAACAGTCATCCTGCAGGAAGACTTTTCGACATGGCCAACAGGTGCTCTCACGACCGCCTCTTCCCTGACTGCGGGTTGGTCTGTGGTTGAGAACGGCCTGAGTGTGACCACGGAAAATGCAACCATGGGTGGCAAGACGGTAAAGTCAACTGCTGGCAGCAGCGTCGGCTGTGTGCGTGGTACCTGGTCGGCAGTGGATCCGACAACCGCAGCACCGTTTCGTCTTACACTCTATATGCGCATGACAGGCAGCAGGATTGAGAAGGGCGCAGCACTCAAGAGCTATGACAATCTCTTCACGGGTTGTTCGCCGATGCTTTACTTCTGCCCCAATACTGCCACGAATGTGGACTATCGCCTGCGGGATCGTGAGAACTGCGGTGGAGCTGTTCCAAGCGTCTATGCAGTCAAAGATCTCTACCAGGAAACCGCGGACAAGGACAAGATGATCGTCTGGCAGATTCTGTGCACAGATGTTGACGCAAAGCTTTACAAGAACGGCGTCCTCGTAAAGACATTTGCCGGTCCGCCGAATGGAACGATGGACAACTTTCAGGCGGTTGAAATCGGCGTGCCGATGAACGTTCCTGGAACCACGTTTCCGCGAGGCAGTGAATATGGACCAAACGGCACCTTCTGGTACGATTTCGTCGAGGTTGCCATCGGCCCCTTTCCGACACCCACCCCAAACCTTACGGTTCTTCCAACAAGTACACCGACCATCACGCCAACCCACACCCCTGGCCCTCTCCGTATTGATCTCTACGGTGGAAAACCCATTGACACCATGCTTCGAGGCCAGAATCCACGACGTGGGGACGGAACAAGACTGAACGCCGTAGCGATCTCCAGAAACGGTTGTGTGCGAGGCGTCGCAGGAGGACTCGACGCCGACACCTACACGTGGACAGATTTGACAACTGGCGTTGATGCCAGGAATCCCAACGTCAGCACCTTGGACTTTCTTCGCGAAGCACGGGACGTGAACGCCCAGCCGCTGCTCACAGCAAACGTGGTCGGGCCTGGATATCGCGACGCGACGGGAACATGGTTCTGCCAGAGCCCCTCTGATGGCTGGCTGGAGAAACTGGCGGCCGACTGGGTGCTCTACACAAACGTCATCCTTCAGAACTATCGGCAAGGCGACACATTGCCATCGCAGTACCAGGATCTTCTGGACAGTTTCAATTGGTCGGGTAAGGAAAAGTTACTGTCGGCCACGGAGCCCCTGACCCCGAAAGTGATCTACTGGGAGATCGGCAATGAGCCTGAACTGGGAGGCATCGGAACGTATATTCAGAACCACTATGTCAGCCCGACAGACTTCAAGGTGCGCTATAAAGCAATTGCCGAGGCGATGAAAGCAGTGGATCCTTCTGTCAAGTTAGGGCCGTGCACCTTGACTCCCAACAACACAACCACTCAGGAATACCTTGCCCATCTTCTGTCTGATCCAGAGATCCCTGTGAACTTCCTTGGTTTTCATCCATACTATGGGACTCTCTATTACGTATACCTTTACAACTGGGGGAGTCCCGACGTCTTGGAGCAACTGGAGAGCGGGCTTCGAGGGCTGAAAACCTATCAGGAGAACGTTGCCAGCACCATTCTTGGCTTTTCTGCGTCCAATGGCTTCGACACATCTATTCCATGGATTGCAAGCGAATGGAACTCCAGCGACTGGCGAGGAACATGGACGCCATTGGGTAAATGTATGACCCATGCTCTTGGAGTGGCGGAAGGAATCTTTGTGTTTGCAAACCTTGGGTATCTCGGGGCGCACTATTGGGAGCAGCCTTCAGTGGGCCCACAGGGGTACAAGATGTTCGAAGTTCTACAGGATCACATGGGAGATCATCTCATCAACAGTTACACCGACGGGTACAATTTCCGTCTCTACACAACACGATTCAGGAACTGGAGCAAGATCGTCCTCTGGGGAATCAACTTCTCGGATTCAGAAAACAAGGAACTGGACATCGGTTTCACGCACTTCCCATTTTCCGTCCGAAGAGTAACCAAGATGCAACTTGGTGTCGTTGGCGCAGATAGCGGTCTCAAGAGTTCAGCCGGAGTCAACTGGACGTCTACAGACATCACAGGAATTGACCTTCGCGACTTTTCCGTCACTTTCGAGGATGCAACGGTCACCGCCATCGTCATTGAGACGGAAGGCGCGAGTGTTCGCTGGCTGGACTATGACTGATGCTGTTGGCACCTCAGACGCCTCAGAGCATCCCTGATTTCCTGAGCCTCTGTTCTGGAGTATTCCCACAGACGAACTTGCGCAATTGCCGCATTCCATCTTCGCCTTGACAGACTGCAGTACAGAATCTATTTTGTCATTCAAGACTACAGTGCTGGGTGCGATAAGTATGCGAAGAAAACGTTTGGGTGATCTTCTTGTCGAAAACGGAATGATCTCCCGTTCACAACTGGAGACGATCATTGGAGAGGTATCCTCGAGAGGCTCTCGACTGGGAGAGAATCTTGTCGAACGCGGTCTGGCGACGGAGGAAGGAATTGGCCAAGCACTTGCCACCCAGTTGTCCATGCCCTACTACCCCCTTGACAGTGAAGAATTGGATCCGAAGGTGGTTCGTTTGATCCCAAGAGCGCTGGCGAGCAAGTTCGGCATGCTGGCCGTTGAGCTGGAGGGGAGCGTTCTTGTTGTCGCGATGATTGACCCGCTGGACGTCCGAGCCTTTGACACGCTTCGCGCACAGCTGGGCTATCAAATCCGACCGGCAGTCGCCCCCAAGAAAGCAATCTTGAAGTGCATCCAGACATACTATGACATGGCGGGCGTGCTGGACGAAACCATATCGAAGGCCACAAGTGAACAGGCGGCTCGCTCCCTGGAAGTCGAGGACATCCTCGATGAAACGGAGGCTGAAGGAGGCGATGTATCCGAGGTCGGCGCTCCAGTGGTAACGATGGTCAACACCCTCCTTCAGCGTGCGGTGGAATCCGAGGCCAGTGATATTCACATCGAACCCGAAGAAGATGAGACGCACGTCCGATTCCGCAATGACGGCACTCTGCGGCATATTCTGAACATCCCGAAGAATCTGCATGATGCGGTCGTATCGCGTGTCAAGATTATGTCCCGACTCGATATCTCAGAACGTCGTCGTCCACAGGATGGTCGCGCCAAGATGCGGATTCTCGGCCGACCCATAGACTTCCGCATTTCCGTACTTCCCACGCTCCTTGGGGAAAAGGTGGTCATCCGAATTCTTGACAAGGAGCAGGCCGTCCGAAAGATGGATGATCTTGGGATGCTCCAGACGGAACGAGCACCACTGGAACAAGCTCTTCAACGAACACGAGGGATCATCCTGGTGACCGGACCCACCGGCAGCGGAAAGACAACAACGCTCTACGCTGCGCTCCAGAGTATTCGCGAGGAGTCGAGAAATCTTCTGACCATCGAAGACCCTGTGGAGTACCGTCTTCAGGGAGTGAACCAGATTCAGATCAATCCCAAGGCGGGACTCACTTTTGCCTCGGGTCTGCGTTCTATGCTCCGTCAGGATCCGGACATCATTCTGGTCGGTGAGATCCGCGACAGAGAAACCGCCGAGATAGCCATTCAGGCGGCCTTGACCGGACATCTTGTGCTCTCAACACTTCACACCAATGACGCTCCATCCGCCGTCACTCGACTGATGGATATGGGCATCGAACCCTTTCTGATTTCTGCAACGGTCACCTGTGCCATCGCACAGCGGCTGATTCGCAAGATCTGCAACAGCTGCAAGACAGAGATAGAGCCCCCGGCAGATGTGCTCAACAGACTTGGGATTCGCTCTCTTGGGGGCAGAAAGGTGTACCAGGGCACCGGATGTGTTCGATGTCGCGCAACCGGCTACTCCGGGCGGACGGCCATCTTTGAAGTGATGTCCATAGATCAGAAACTCCGTGAGATCATTGCTGCTCGTGGCACACGAAGTGAGTTGTCCCGAGCGGCAAGCAAGAACGGAATGCGAAGTCTGTTGGTTTCGGGTCTGGAGAAAGTTTTTGCCGGAATCAGCACTCTTGAAGAAGTCCTTCGGCTGTCGGAAGACAAGCCGGAAGATCTTGCGTACTGTCCCGGTTGCCTTGAATCAGTGGATCCCGACTTCCTGGTCTGTCCTCATTGCGCGCATCAGTTGAAGCAGCCTGCTGCGTCCTGTCACCAATGCCATCGGGAAGTTCGACCCGAATGGAAGGCCTGTCCTTACTGTGGAACGCCGCGCGAAACAGAGGTCTCCTGATTTGATTTCCAATCGGAAGGAAACAACTTTGCTGGCCATTGGCGCCCATCCTGATGACGCCGAGCTGGGCTGCGGTGGTCTCTTGGCCTCACTGGCGGACAAGGGACATCGTGTCGGGATCATCGATCTGACGCGGGGTGAGATGGGCTCCAGTGGAAGCCCCGAGATTCGAGCTGAGGAAGCCCGTCGTGCCGGTGCTATTCTTGGCATTGATTTCCGTTTGAACCTAGATATGGGAGACGGCCAGATCGTAGACTCCCAGGAAAACCGTCTCAAACTCGCACAGGCATTTCGGGAATACAAACCGACTGTGGTTGCCACGTCCCATCCGATTGACCGACATCCGGATCACAGCGCCGCCACAGCACTGGTCAAGGCGGCGGCACTCGCGGCGAGGCTGCCCAAGATGCCCCTGAACGGCAGTATCCATTGTGTCACACGCATTCTTCTATATTGCATTCATGACGTGGCCACACCTTCATTCATCGTTGACATTTCTTCGCATTTCGAGAAGAAGCGCGAGGCATTGGAAGCCTACCATTCGCAGTTCGTAAAGCCCGAGCGAGGTCCAGAGTACAGAATGATCGGCGTCAAGGACTACATTCAGACCTTTGCTTCCCGAGCGATTCACTATGGTTCTCAGATTGGTGTTCAGTACGGAGAGGCTTACGTTGTCGAAAGCCCAATTCGGGTTATGAGTCCCGAGAGGATTCTCGATATTTGACCTGGATGCATTGAGGATTTCCTATGCTACGTATCGGAATTGCCTGTTATCCCTCTATCGGAGGCAGTGGCATTGTAGCCACGCAATTGGGTCATGAACTCTGTCTCCGTGGGCATCAGGTACACTACTTCTCCTATGATGTTCCGGTTCGAATGCTGCAGTGTGAATGCTCCTGCGAATTTCACCATGTAGATGTGCCCGCATATCCTCTGATGCGCTTTCCACCTTACGCGATGGCGCTGGCATCCAAACTCTATGAGATCGCCTGTGAGCCTGGTCTTGATGTCATCCACGTTCATTATGCCATACCCCATTCCATGTCCGCACTTCTTGCCAAACAGATGATTCAGAGAACGACTGGCAGGACAATTCCGTTCGTGACAACGCTGCATGGAACCGACACCTACCTCGTCGGGCAGGAGCCTTCCTATCGCGCTGTAGTCCAGCATTGCCTCCAGGAGTCGGACGCCGTGACAGCCGTTTCGGAACACTTGAGGCAGGAAACCATACGAATCTTTGAGTTGTCGAAGCCCGTAGAGGTGATTCACAATTTTGTTGAGTGCAAGCCGCTGCCCGAACACCGACTGAAGGATATTGGCCGTGCAGAGACGGGACGAACACTGATCCACGTCTCCAATTTTCGATCGCTCAAGAGAGTGGAAGATGCGCTTCAGGTCTTTGAACTGGTGTCTCGCGCCTGTCCCTGTTGTCGGATGGTTATGGTGGGGGATGGACCTGAAACTGCGGCAGCCCACAAACTGGCGGAGCAACTTGGGATTAGCGATCAGGTGACTTTTGTCGGACGGGCCACTGACGTTGTCCACTATATGAATTCAGCGGATCTGCTGCTCTCCACATCGGAGATCGAATCTTTTGGACTGGCGATCGCTGAAGCGATGGCATGTGCCATGCCTGTTGTCTGCACCCGTGTTGGCGGTGTCCCCGAAGTGGTCGAACACGGCAAGACGGGATTCCTCTGTGATACGGGCGATGTTTGCGGCATGGCTTGCGCCGTACTCCAGATCCTAACCAATCCGTCAAGAGCCAGGTCTATGGGCATTGCTGGTCGAGAACGCGTCGAAAAATACTTTTCTCCGGATGTTATTGTGCCCAAATACGAAACCCTCTATCAAAATCTGCTGTCGTCATTTCCTTCGAGTGCGGAACCGTTCTAGCCTGACGCATCCAAATCAAGAGATGGTTTCTGTTTTGCCGTGATACCATAGGACACCAGCTCAGACAACATTCTCACATGGGCACACCACAGACGTCCAAATATGCAACGGTGCCATTTGTTGCATCCAACGGCTCCCAGTTTGTGAGAAAAAGTGGTTTGCCCACGCTCAGGGCGTTTGCACTGTAAAACCGGCTTCCAGATCGGTCTTGGAACTCCCACCAATCATGACGAGGAAATCCCCCGGCTCAACAACCCGTTCCATCTGTTGATCCCAAAGAGCCAGCGACTCGGGCTTCAGTTCAAAGGATACGGTCTTCGTCTCGCCTGGTTTGAGTGTCACCTTTGCGAAAGATTTCAGCTGCCGTTTTGGCCTCTTGACTGTGGCGAGAACGTCCCTTACATAGACTTGTACCACTTCGGTGCCCTCTCTTGTGCCTGTGTTGGTCACATCAACAGAAACGGGAACGTTTGCACCATAGGGAACAGTTTGAGGAACCCGAAGATTGCTGTAAGCAAACGTGGTGTAACTCAGTCCATGACCGAAGACAAAGCGGGGCTCTGACGAGTTGAAGATGTACCTGTGGCCGCCTCTTCCTCCCATGGGCTCATCGTAGGTAAGAGGCAGCTGTCCAACATACGCAGGCCATGTCATAGGCAGTTTTCCGCTCGGCGTACAGTCGCCGAAGAGAACATCCGCAATGGCGTTGCCGCCCTCCTCGCCGGGATACCATGCAGTCAGCGCCGCGGCAACATGGTCAAAAGCCCACTCCATGGTCAGTGGACGTCCGCCGATATGAACCAAGACCGTGGGTGTACCTGTTGCATAGACTGCTCGCAGCAACTCATCCTGACCTCCGGAGAGATCGAGAAATGCCCGATCTCGGATCTCACCACACGTTGAAATGCAGTCTCCGACAAACACTACGGCCACTTCGCTCTTGGCGGCCAGCTCTGCGGCGTGGGCGATTCCCATGCTCAGATGTCCTTCGGCGCTTTGCCAGACAAGGGTGCAGGAGT
>JAKQFZ010000666.1 GCA_029558215.1 Candidatus Omnitrophota bacterium | reverse complement strand
CCGATAAATCGTCGCCATGATCGCACCTCATTGGTTTTGGATTCTGTGCTGCGATTTCCGTAGTCCATTTATTCGTATTCAGCAAACAGTCGTCAAGGTCTTGTGGCCATCACCAGGAAGATTTCCTTGGACTACTCTCCGCTCAGCCCGGAATCAAGCACGCCATGATTTCAAAGAACGGAACCCGGTATTCTGCCGCCAATTCTGAAAGGCGTTTCTCGATCATGGACTTTCCTGACGCAACCCATTCTTCCAGGGATTGTGTCTCATGTGGCTTTGCGGAGGGTTGCCCCATGCATTGCTTGCGTGGCGGCAGTCCATTGAGCCATTTCAGCAGTTTCCAGTCGGGAATAATCTCGATCTCGTCCTTAATTTTGACACCAACGAAGACAGGAGGTTTCGTCGGTCCGTCGGTCACACGATCAACAATCCGATACACCAGCACGGAAGAATCCAGAATCTCTTTGGGCAAGGACGCGACAGTGACGGCACGCTCGCGCGCTTTGTTCAACGCGATATCAAAGACTTTGTGACCAATTCCCAGAAGTCGCTTTGAAGACTCCTCAGGGCCGATCTCCCGATTGAACACCATATTCTCATATCTGGTAAGGACAGCGGGACTGGTTCTCCAATCATCGGGCGTGATGAAGGAAATGCTTCCATCCTTCTCTGTGACTTGTCGTTTGTTCAGTATGAGCGCAGATTCAAAGAATGGTTTCAAATCCGGCAGATTAACTTGGGGCAGTTGGGACGATACCTGCTGAAAATCGAACTTGTTTACTTTGCCAATCAGGGCCTTTACGACATCGACCACATCCTCGCCGCCGAATGATTTAGTTTGCTCGTCGAACCAGTTAGAGAGTTGCTCCTTCGGCTTCTCGATTGCACCCGCAAAAATCTTCTGAAATATCGTGGGAGATGCAGTTCCCAGAACGAGCTGCTTCAGGTCTTCAGGCGTCTCCATCACATGAGCGAAGGCCTCATTGATCCGCTCCAGTTTCTCGTCCAGTTTTTCCCAAATCCGCGACTCGACGGTATCGGGATTTCGGATGGACACGACCTCCACCTGGTGCTGTTGACCGTAACGGTTCAGGCGTCCGACTCTCTGATGCAGGCGCATGGGATTCCATGGCAGATCGACATGAATCAGGCAATGGCAATTCTCTTGAAGGTCGATTCCTTCCGCAGCGGCCTCGGTGGATACAAGAAAGCGCACCTTACCCTTGTTGAATTCCGCAGCAGCGTCACCTCGGGACTTGGAGATGGTCTTGCGGCTCCCATCCGGCCATTCAATATCCTCCGCGCGTTCATCCCCGTTGATAAACGTCACATAACCGGGACCATATCGCCTGATCAGAGCGGACATGAGAAGAGATTGTGTCGCTTTGTATTCCGTAAACAGGAGAACAGATCGACCGTTAAATTGGTTCTCGATGATTTGCAATACCCGGTCAATCTTGGTCTCTGTCCTCACCGCATTTGCAGAATCCAGCAACTCTCTCAAAGCGGATTCTTCTTTCTCCATCAGTCTCAAGGCAGACCCGACAGCCGCGATCTGTTCCTCAAGCGCTGCCGCCTTGTCCCCGGCATTTTCCGCAAGTGACGATTGATATTGGGCCAGTTTTTCATTCAGGTCTTCGAGAATTCCCTGCTGTCTTGAAAGACGTTCCAGGCGGCCTCGAATAGCCCGGCGAACAGCAGCAACCGAACTGGAGGCCAGCTTCTGCATCGTAATCAGAACCAGCATCACCGCGCTGGCCTCTGTTCTCGAAAGTCCGGAAGCGTAGGCCCGGCCCCGCAAGATGAACTCCGTCAGCAGATCGTAAAATGACTGTTCCTCTTCCGAGTAGGAATAGGTCTCTGTGCTTACCTTCGGTTCCTGAAACAGACGCTTGCCCATCAAATCAGTTACGTTGTACTTGTTATTGCGGATGATCGTAGTGTGCAGATAGGGCAGTTGTTCCGCCCGCGGTTT
>JAKQFZ010000665.1 GCA_029558215.1 Candidatus Omnitrophota bacterium | reverse complement strand
CTGACAGCAATTCTGCTGATGCTGAAGAGAAAAGGGACTGACTTCTGCTCGCTCGATGAACTGGCAGAGACGACACAGACAACTCCTGAGTCTGTTGCTGATGATCTGAGTTTCCTTCAGGAGCAGCACTACAATATCGAGACTCGCCCGTCATTGGGGGTCCGACTGATCGATATGCCGGATGTTGTCTATCCTCACGAAGTGCTTTCCGAGATCAAGGATTCCCGGTGGCTCAACGGTTCCCTCGACATCCTTTACTCTCCGGAGATTGCCTCAACCAATGAAGCCGCGAAACAACTGGCACGGCAGGACGCCCCTGACGGAACCGTTGTTGTCACGGACTATCAGACAAAAGGCAAGGGACGGCAAGGGCGACAATGGGTGTCACCCCCAGGCACAAATCTTCTCTTTTCGATTGTCCTCAGACCCGCGATTGTAGCGCGTCGCCTTCCTTTTCTGACGGTCATGAGTTCAACGGCGGTTGCCGCAGCTCTTCGCGATGAGTTCGGCCTGGCAGTGGGGTTGAAATGGCCGAACGATCTTGTTCTCGATGGAAAGAAACTCGGTGGCATCCTCACCGAGGGAGAGGGACTTGAGGGAAACGTTCACTTTGCCGTCATCGGAATCGGCCTCAATGTCAACTGCCAAACGGAATCTCTTCCACGTGAGATTGCGATCAACGCCACATCTCTCAGGGATGCTCTGGGATATCCAGTTCACAGGGCACATGTCCTGGCGGTCGTGCTTGCCCGACTGAAGCGATTCTACGAGGAACTGCTCTTCGGCTCGTCAGAAGTGATTCTTGACATGTGCAAGCAGCTGTCTGACACCATTGGGAAGTTCGTTCAAATCAGTTCTTCCACGTCGGGCTATGCAGAGGACATTGATCAGGAGGGAGCGTTGGTGCTCAGACTGGAAAACGGAATGCGCAAACGAGTCTGGGTCGGAGACCTGACTCAACTTTTCTAGGGGGTGGAGCCGATGAATGACCTTCTTATCGAGATGAGGGACTATCTTAAGAGACGCGGTGCGGATTACGCCGATCTCCGGTTTGAGTCCGCGATGCGTGAGTCCGTCGAAGTCCGCAACGGCAAGGTGGAGCGCGTCAGCAGCAGTCAAGATCAGGGTGTTGGAGTTCGAGTACTTCTCGGAGGCGGCTGGGGTTTTGCTGCCACGTCGGAGTCATCCCGACAAGCGCTTCGACAAACCTCAAACCTGGCGATGGAAGTGGCGCGGGCAAGTGCCCTGGTTTCCCGACACAAAGTGATTCTGGCTCAGCAAGCGCCGCAGAAGGGTGAGTATCGTTCCCCGTGCGAAAAGGATCCCTTTGAGGTTCCTCTGTCTGTCAAGATAGACCTTCTGATGCGCGCCTGTGACACGATCCAACGAGATGAGCGCATCCGAGTTGCACGAGGAAACATCCGTTGGTCAAAGACTCGCAAATGGTTTCTCAATACCGAAGGCACCGAAACACAACAGGAGATCATTGTTTCGGCCGCAGGTATCGAAGCCACTGCCGTTTCCGGCAATGATGCGCAAAAACGCTCCTATCCTGCGGGTCATGAAGGTGACGCAGCAACAAGGGGTTTCGAGTTTATAGAACAGATGAACCTTCCTGGCAACGCCGTTCGGGTTCGTGAAGAGGCGCTCATGCTCCTGGACGCACCCGAGTGTCCTGCAGGTGCGCAGGATGTGATTCTGAGTGGCTCCCAGATGGCACTGCAGATTCACGAATCCTGCGGACATCCCATTGAACTGGATAGAGTGCTGGGCACCGAACTGAGCCTTGCGGGCGGAAGTTTTCTCACCCTGGAAAGGCAGGGACACTTTCGGTACGGCTCTCCCATCGTCCATATCACCGCCGATGCAACGATTCCAGGCGGACGAGGCAGTTTTGGCTACGACGATGAAGGCGTTCCCGCACAGAGGTATGACATCGTTAAGGACGGTATCTTCGTCGGATACCTGAGTTCGCGCGAAACGGCTCCGATCATTGGAGCCACAAGCGGTGGCGCAATGCGGGCTTCCGGATGGAACTGCATTCCCTTGATCCGCATGACGAACGTCAATCTGGAGCCAGGGAAAGGCAGTTTGAAGGACTTGATCTCGGATACCAAGAAGGGTCTGCTGATGGACAGCAATCGAGTCTGGTCTATTGATGACCGCCGGATGAATTTCCAGTTTGGGTGTGAGATTGCCTGGGAGATCAAGAACGGAAAGCTGGGTCGTGTTCTGAAGAATCCGGCCTATCGCGGCATCACTCCGGAATTCTGGAGCCGCTGCGATGCGATCTGTGGAACCGAAGACTGGCGCGTTTGGGGCATTTCCAACTGTGGTAAGGGCGAACCAATGCAGACTATAGGAACGGGACATGGAGCGGCTCCGTGCCGCTTTAATTCCGTTCATGTGGGGGCGGAAAAATGAAAGACCAAGACGAAATTCTTTCCCTGTTGACCGAGACGCTCAAAGAAGCGCCCAATGGATCCGAGTGTGACATCCTCTTTGTCGCACATCAGGAGAGCCTGACTCGCTTCACGCAGTCGGCCATCCATCAGAATCTTGTTGTAGACAATGCACGTGCTGTCGTTCGAGTCATCCTTGATGGCGGCATTGGGGTGGCTGCCACAAACGAGATGATTCCGGAGGCTCTTTCTGCCGCGGTTCAGAAAGCAACCGAAATCGCCCGTGAGCAGACCCAGCCAGAGGAAGTCGTTTCGCTTCCGACACCTTCTCCGATCGGGGTCATCAGCACCTACGACGAACGAACAGCATGTTTTGGTCCCTCGGATCGCGCCGCCTCGCTAGTTCGGCTTTTCAACCAGGCTGGCAACCACAGGCTGACTCTTTCCGGCGCATTCTCAACATCGGCCGGGGCAGTGGCAGTGGCCAACTCGAAAGGGATCCATCTGTTCCAACCGGTAACTTCGGCAAGTCTGAATCTGCTGGCTTTTTCACATAACGGATCCGGCTATGCCTCCGCGATAGGTCGCAGTATTGCTGATTTCAACCCGATGGACTTGGCGGAGACGGCCGTAGAGAAATGTCTCCAGGCAACAGACCCCAAAGAGATCGAACCGGGTGAATACGACGTTCTTCTGGAACCTCAAGCGGTTGGTGATTTGCTGGAGTGGACAAGTTACATCGGATTCGGTGCCAGGGAATTCCAAGAAGGCACCAGTTTCATGGCGGAAAGGTTGGGTCAGAGAATCGCTGGAGACAATATCACAATCCGAGATGATGCTCTGGATCCGAGAGGGCTGCCCTTCCCCTTTGACCTTGAAGGTACACCGAAGGAGAAAGTGACTCTGATCAACCGTGGGGTGGCATCGGCTGTAGTGTACGATCGTCAGACCGCAGCTCGGGAAGCCAAACAGTCCACCGGCCATTCATTGGGAGCGGAACTCCCGAACCGACCAATGGCACTCAATATCGTTTTTGAAACTGGCACAAGCACATTTCGGGAGATGTTGGGGCAGCTGGAAAGGGGCTTGTTAGTCACTCGCTTTCACTATATCAACGGCTACCTGGACACACGCAATGCGTTACTGACTGGAATGACACGCGACGGGACGTTCTGGGTGGAACGAGGCAAGCCACAGTACGGAGTGAAGAACCTTCGCTTTGCGGACAGCATGTTGCGCGTTCTGTCCAACGTAGTTGCAGTGGGCTCAGAAGCGAGGGCGGTTTCTTTCGGCGACGACCTTCTGGGCGCTGCAGTCTGTCCGGCAATTCTCGTCAAGGGATTCCGGTTCACTTCCGGAACAGATCACTAGACTCGCTGAACCGATGGTATGACCATCCTTGTCTGTCGTAATTACACCAACGATTGACTGCATCTAATTTATTCATATTTATTGTTTTAGATAGATCTTCTTTCAACTTCACTTGACATTTGAGACATTATATTCTAGGTTAGCAAGGATTAAGCAACGGAGTATTTTCGCTGCTGTTGAACGTCCGACTTGCGAGTCGGCATTGGCGAAGGAAATCTGCCGTGCGTATTCTTATCATCGGAGCACACCCCGACGATGAAGTTCTTGGAGCGGGAGGAACCCTTGCCCGCTTGGCCGCACAAGGCCATCAAGTCAACGCCCTGCTGCTCTGCGAGTCGTCAAGCCCACGCTATGGCGATTCCATGATCCCTGTTCTCAAGGAAAAGGCAAGGCTGTCTGCAGATATTCTTGGGATTCGAGAGGTCATCTTCAGCGACTTCTCCAACGTCCGCACCAACTCGATTCCAATGCTGGCCATGCACAAGGCAATCACCGAGGCTCTGGATCACTTCAAACCCAACTGGATTTTCACCCACCATCGGGCGGACGTTCACATTGACCATCAAATGGTGTTCAAAGCGACCATTGAGGCAACCCGTTCGTTTGGCGGCTCCTTTGTCGAGCAACTGTTGTGCTACGAAGTGCCCTCCTCAACCGAATGGGCGCCCCCATTCCCAGAGACGGCTTTTCTGCCGAACGTTTTCTATGACATTGCCAGCACCATCGGTTTGAAGACCAAGGCGCTTTCCGTTTACAAGAGCGAGCTGCGGGAGTATCCGCACCCCCGATCGCTGAAGGCAATCTACAAGTACGGACTTCGTTGGGGACTGCGCATCGGACTGGAAAGTTACGTGGAGCCTTTTGAGATGATCCGGGACATTCGATGAACGGATCTGCATTCGTGCCAAGCGGAGAGTCTGTCCCGTCGGACTTGGGTGAGTGATGGCCTGTTTGTAAGGAGATGGCTCAAAGATGAGTGATACAGTACTGGTGGTGGCAGCACATCCTCAGGACGAGATCCTTGGCGTGGGTGGAACGATAGCCAAACACACACGCAATGGCGACAAGGTTTCTGTCGTCCTGATGAGTGAAGGCGCGGGTGAGGAACTGACCGAACAGCGCGTATCTGTTTTGAGAAAGGAAGCCGAGGCCGCGGCCTCAATTCTTGGCGTCGAGAAAGTCTTCAGGTTGTCTTTCCCGTATATGTGCTTCAACGCCATTCCAATGATTGAACTCACAAGGGACTTGTACGAAGTCGTCAACCAGGTCGCTCCTGACATTGTTTACACTCACCACCGGGGTGACATCCACACCGATCATCAGATGGTCTGGAGTGCAACCATGGTTGTGACCCGCTCGTTCGGAAAGAAAATTGTCAAGAAGATTCTCTCTTACGAAGACCCCTCGTGCACTCGATGGGCGCCACCCTTCCTCGAATACGCCTTTATCCCAAACTGTTTTGAGGACATCACCGATACCATTGACATCAAGATGAAGGCGCTTGAAGCATACGAGAGTGAACACCGAGCATATCCCCATCCACGCTCGGCAGAAGCATTGCGGCTGGTCGCGGAAGTCTGGGGCATCAAGATCTCAGCAGGGCCCACTGAAGCCTTCGAACTCGTCCGATCGCTGTAGTTCATGGTTCGCCTCAAGTGACTTAAGCCCTGGATGTGCCGCCATCCCGCACACATTCTGTATTCGGGAGTAGGATGCTCCCACTCCGTTGCCTTCATCCCAGTCTTCTCCCACACGAGTCGGGATTTCGGGTCCCGCAACACACTTGTCAGCTCATGTTCTGAGTCAGATTTGCCTTTCTTCCCAAATCAGAGTAACATATTTTTCACTAAGTCAAGCCATAGGTCTTTCGATAGCACGCGGCTTGGGGCATCGTCCCAGGCAAGCCAAGGAGGACAACAAGATGATGCGGAGTTCTTGTCTTCTATTCGTGGTCGTAGTTGTCTCAGCGAGTCAGGCGTTTGGGGGTCCTCAGATTCTCCCGTCCACGCCACCGACGATCCTAATCCAAGGTACAGTCCAGGCGCCCGGCGGGGGGCCACTCACGGGAACCAGGGACTATTCGGTAACCTTCTACGATGCAGCCACCAACGGCAGTGTGATCGGGGACGGTGGAGTCGTCGGGACGACTACTCTGAACAGTAACGGCAGGTTTCAGATCGAGGTGGTTCCTCCCGCGCTGGTTCTCGACGCATCGGCAGTATGGTACCAGCTCGGAATAGACAGTGATACGCCCCCGGACGGTCTCGATTCGGACGACCTGTTTCCGGCACGGGTCAAAGTGCACAGTATTCCCTTTGCGTTGATGTCGCAGAACAGCCATATGCTGAACGGCCAGCACTCTTCTGCATTCGCCCAGTCATTGCATAATCATTCCACCACCTCAATCGTGGCCGGAACGCTCTCGACAGACCGTTATTCGGCCTACGACGACTTGATGAAGGAGGCCAAGATCGGAGATTCAAGCACACAAGTTTCTGCGGGCGACCATCGCCACTCCTCTCTCGATGCATCTGACGGCAGCCCGAAGGATGTGTTGGCTCTGGATGCTAACGGGCACGTTGGAGTCGGGACGCTGAGTCCGGCCACGAATCTTGACATCAACGGAGGAGCGCGAGTTCAAGGCTACAACTGGCCAACCGTCGGAGAAGGCATGGAACTGGCCTACAATCCGGCCTACAAGCGTGGTTACATTCAGTCCTATGACCGTTTCGGCCGATCGTTCGGAGAACTGTACCTTGGGGCAGCCAAGGTCGGGGTTGCGACGCCTCCGCTGGCACCTCTGGATGTGTTGAGCGGCAACAATTGGGATTTGGCCGCAACCGAAGGGGATTTTCGAGTCGGGAACGGAAAGCACCGACTGAAGATGGGCGTGGCGCTCGCGGGCGGTGGCGCAG
>JAKQFZ010000415.1 GCA_029558215.1 Candidatus Omnitrophota bacterium | reverse complement strand
CAGAATCAGACTCTGCAGGGGGAACTTTCTCACAAATCGCGGCAACGCCCAAAAAAGCAGAATCAGGACAGGCGAATAGACAAACAAACCCTTGCCCGCACTGAACAACTGCCCATACAGACCGACCAGGATTGGCGTCTCAAAAGCAATCCCTTCTTCTTGATCCTCATATCCTGTCGCAGTGAAGGATCCAAAACGAAAATGGTTATAGCCAGCGATGAAGACCAGAGCAAGAATCACGGGAAGTGCAAAGGCGACAATGCGCAGCAGTGCAGTCCTTGTGTCCGCCCCTCTTCGCATGCCTGTCTCAAATGCACGCAAGAGCGCGAACAATCCCAGCGCGGGAAAAGCCACAAC
Organism: Candidatus Omnitrophota bacterium; assembly: GCA_029558215.1. GTDB lineage: Bacteria > Hinthialibacterota > Hinthialibacteria > JAKQFZ01 > JAKQFZ01 > JAKQFZ01. The sequence continues at coordinate 13,278 of JAKQFZ010000415.1, read as the reverse complement.
GGAGTCCACTCGCGTCAAAAGCGCCATTCCCAGCGCAAAACCTGCCAACAGAAAATGCTGTCCTTTCAGACAGTCTCCGCACTGGACGGCAAAACACAGCAGAAGGAAGAATGCCGCAGTCGCTTCGCTGAAGAAAGGTTTTGACTGTGGCCACGCCACGGTTCCAATACCATAGAGCAAGGCGCAGAAGATTCCCATCTTCTCACACCGGTAGATTCCACGAGTCAGAAAGTAAACAAGCGTCACAGTCAAAGCGGTGACAAAGAGATTGTAGAAGGAAACGCCAAATCGCTTTGTATAGGCGGAAAGGCTCAGCGGGTAGTACTGAATCGTATCCTCACGCAGCGTCTGCAGAAAGGACTCATCAACCACGGCAGACAGAGCCTTGCCTGCCAGATAGAAAGGCACCGCAAGCACCGACTGGGCAATTCCATATTGGGCATACTCTCTTCCGTCGGCGCTCTGGCGGGTAGCGAATCCCATCAGAGGTTCGATCGAAGTCTCGAAACGCTCCACGATGGATTCCGTAGTACGAAACATGATTTCACAATCCGGCGAATAGATGCGCCCCCCCATCGTGAAAACGTAGAGCGAAAGGGCAAAGAGAAAGATCAGTATTCCGGAAGGTAACCGTTTCAAGGATCGTACATCTCCCTGTCGCTTGCGGCCTCTGGGTCGCGCGGCACCTGCCACCTCAGTATCCATCGGCATCTTTCAAACAGCCTCAGGCACCGCATTGACCTTGGCGTCTGAGAATGCAAGCATAGATTTTCTCAGCAACGCCTTCAACGGAAATCGTTCGTTCGTGCATGGTTCTTCGCCCGACACAGCTGAAACCCACAGGATACGGTATTCGGATACCCTCTTTTCAACTGATGAGCAATTGCAGGCGTGGCCTGCTTGATGTAGTCTCAGTTGACCTTTTTCCGAGCAGGTGAGCACCTGCAGGCGCGTGGGCTGCTTGCTCAATAAACGACGCGCTACTCTCGGACTCTGTGTCACTGGGAGAGGATGATGAACTGCCTGATGAAATATGGATTTCCTCCGCCATGGTACAGCCTGTTTGAACTGGGATCATGCGCGGCAGTCCTACTGGTGCTTCTGCCGGCAGCCATTGCCTTTTGTGAAGAGAAGGAGATGATGAAGGACTCGGTTCTTGTTGGTGTGCATTTTTTCGCAGGATGGTGGGAACCACTTCCCAATAAATGGATTGTTGCGGGCAGTGACTGGCGAGAGAACTATCCATCCCGAGTTCCCCTATTGGGGCAGTACAACACACAGGAAACGATGGACAAAGAGATTCAAGCCGCCGCAGCACACGGCGTGGATTTCTTCCAGATACTCTGGTACTACAATGACGCTGATTCGGAGAGGGAGCCGAACTCTCAGTTGCTGAATCGCGGGCTGGAGGATTTCCTGCAATCTCCGCATTCAGACAGGCTGAAGTTCCTCATCGAATTCTGCAATCACCCACCCTATCAGGTCGAAACCGATGAAGAGTGGTCAAACTGTCTCAAGATCTGGGTTGCAGCGATGCGTCATCCGAGCTACCTGCGCGTTGGCAACAGATTAGTGTTCAAAGTACACGGTGGCCACTATTTCATCAGACAAAACGGCGCCGATCTCGAAAGATGTCGGACACGTCTTCAGTCTCTTCGGAATGCAGTTCAGGAGGCAGGCTTGGGAGAGATGCTCATCGGATGTGGGGTCGGTGCCCATGAACAGGTTTCCAAAGACTCGCGCTTCGCGGAACTTTTCGACTTCACTAATACTTATATGGATGTTCCCAACTGTGAGTTGACGGCTGAACCTCATCCGTACACCGTTCTTGCTAACCACATAAACTCGGGACGAGAAAAGCACAGGAACGACGTGATCCCCTACGTGCCGTTCGTGGCGGCAGGCTGGTATCCGAGACCCTGGCGCGACCCACGCCCGGATTTTGAGTTCCCCACCGACACCGAATGGCGTCAGGAACTGAGTCGGATGAGATCGGATCTGGAGGCACACAGAGTCTTCGGCCTTCCTCTATCCGACAACAGTTCCCAGAAAGTCTTTACGATCTACGCCTGGAATGAGTTCGGCGAAGGAGGCTTTGTCGCTCCCACTGTCGGTGAGAAGTATCAGAGACTGGAAGCCATCCGAGATGTTTTTGGATATCAATAGTCATCCGACGCGCTTCGAAGACGGGAAGAATCCCTCCTCAGTTGTTCTGTTTCTTCTTCCTGATGTATTCTCGTCCGACGGTAGGATCAAGTGTCAGGAGTGTTCATGATCAGGTTCTTTTTTCGCCTTGCGGTTGCGATACTCTCCCGACTGCCTCGTCGGGTACAGTGGGCGTTTGCCCAATTGCTGGGGTGTTTGGGATTCCTCTTTGCTGCCAGAAGACGCCGTATCGCCTTGGAAAACGTCGAGGCCGCCTTTCCAGAACTCTCTCATGAACAGCGACAGCGCATCGTCAAGCAGTCTCTCGCCAGTCTTGCCATGACTGCCTTCGAGTTTGTCTCTCTGCCGCGATTCAGAGGAAGACTTTCCCAGCTCGTCGAAGTTATCGGCGAAGAGAATCTTCCTGCTCTCCGGAATACCCCACAGGGAGCGATCCTTCTGGTGGCGCACCTTGGAAACTGGGAAGTCGGTGGAGCGATTCTGGCAGAACGAGGGGTCACACTCAACGTCATTGCTCAGCCGCAGAAGGTCGTCGTGGTGGAAGAGATGATCCAGTCTATCCGAAGGCAGATGGGCATGCGTGTGATTGCCAAGAAACGCGCTCTCGTGGAATCCCTGCGGGTCTTGCGGCGCGGCGAGACATTGGCGATGCTTATTGATCAACACAACCGAAGAGATGGCCTGCCCATCTTGTTCTTTGGTCGGTCTGCCTGGACGGTGGCCTCACCTGCCGTGTTGTCGCTCAGAACAGGTTGCCCCGTTTTTCCAGCATTTCTGGTGCGCAAGACGGACGGTTCATTCCGAGGACATCTTGATGTTCCGATCCACCCGGAACCAACGGGAAACTTTGACAGCGATGTTCTGCGACTGACACAGCAGTACACGACCATCGTTGAGAACTATGTTCGCATGTACCCGGAGCAATGGATGTGGGTACACCGCCGTTGGCGTCCTGAGAGCGGAACCGACTCGCCCAGAAGAGCCAACAGAAAGACCAGGGCGATCAAATGATGAGCACTGAATGCTCCCTTCTTCTCGCGACAAGAAATCAAGGTAAACGCCGCGAACTCGAAACAATACTTAAGGGGCTTCCTTGTCGAATCGTCACTCTGGAGGAGTTCCCAGACGCTCCCGAGGTTGTAGAAGATCGCTCTACCTTCTTGGACAACGCCCGAAAGAAGGCACAGACGCTCGCAAGACATACCGGACTTCTCACCCTCGCTGAGGATTCCGGCCTCGAAGTGGACGCTTTGGATGGCAGGCCAGGAGTCTATTCCGCCCGATATGCTCGCGGGGAAGGTTCAACAGATGCCGAAAACATCGAGAGAGTCCTCCTTGAACTGCAGGGAGTTCCTCTGGCAAAGCGGACTGCCCGCTTTGTCTGCCAGGCGGTATTGTACGAGAGCGATAAGGAAATCGGTCAGGCTTTTGGTGAAGTTTGCGGACTCATTTCCGAGAATCGGCGCGGCCATGAAGGATTCGGGTACGACCCGATTTTCTACCTTCCGGAATACGGGAAGACCTTTGGTGAACTACCCGCATCAGTCAAGAACAGGATCAGTCACCGTTCGGGTGCACTCAGGGAGATTCGGGTGATTCTCGAAGGGCGATTCAGAAGGTGATCCCCTGCTCTGGAATGACAAGAGCAAAGGTGCTAGATTGCTTTTGTTTGACAGATATCCGCTCAAAGAAAGAGGTCTAAAGCAGTGGTCGAGAGAGCGCGGCAACTGATCGAGGATATCCTGAAAAAGGAGAAGGCAGCGTCCGATTCACTGCGACAAGCAACGGACGAGGCCAGACAGATAGTGTCTGAGGCGGAACGCGAAGCCAAAGAACAGATAGCCTCTGGGGAGAAACATGCACAGCAGGCAGCTCGTGAGCTTGTGGTGCAGCAAAGCCTCTTGGCACAAGAGCAGGCCGAGACCGAAGCTGGCAATGCCCAACGTGAGCTCTCTGAAATGGAAAGAGCGCTGACTGAAAAACTGCCTGAAGTGGTGGAGAATCTCATCCAATCGCTGACGACGTTCACAACGACGGAGGAATAACAAAATAATGTTGGGAGGGCTGTCCCAATACGCCTTTCTCAATGCCAAGGTACGAGGCATGATGTCCCGACTGCTGGATGAGGAACAGATTCGGGCGCTCGCCAATTGTGCAGACTTGGATCACGCTCTCGTCGTTCTCAAGGATACTCCCTACGGTTATCTTGTGACTCAGCTCTCCGAAACGCCCAGACTTTCTGAACTGGAGAGACTGCTCTTGCTTGATGAAGCGGCCGCCTACCGTGAGATCGCCGGTTTGACAAAAGGTTCCGTCGAGCAGGTGTTCGAGATACTGGAGAGTTGGTACGAACTGGAAGACTTGAAAGGCGCTCTCAGAGCCTGGGTTCGCAGCCGCGCCGGTGCGCCATCCGACTTCATGCCTCTTGGCGTCGGCGATCTGCCACTCGAAGAGATCCTTCAGGCGGAGTCTCTGGAACAGGTCGCGCTGCTGCTGAAAGGTACTCCCTACGGCTCCACTCTCTTGTCGGCGAGTCCGCTCTTCCAGAGCCGAAAGAGTGTCTTTGTGTTGGAGATCGCTCTCGACCAGAGTTACTACCGCCGCCTTTGGTCATCGCTGGAAACTTTGTCGGAACGCGACAGACGGGTGGCTTCACGCCTGGTGGGAATCGAAGTGGACTTGAAGAATCTTCAGTGGATTCTCCGAGGCATCATGTACTATCGGATCCCCACGGCGGAATTGCTGGAAGACTTGATTCCCCACGGCTGGCGTATCCAGCCGAGCGTGACCCGAAAGGCACTGGAGAAGTCCGACGTGACAGATGTCTTGGAGCAGCTTGCCTTGGGTCCGTATCAGGAACTGCTGTCGGGTTGGCTGGCTCGTGCGCCGCGCGAGAGCGCCGCACTTCTGGAAGGGATACTCTGGGAGATCCTCTTGAGACAGGTTCGACTGTCGCTGGCTGGTTTTCCCTTCACAATTGGGACTCCTTTGGCGTACTGTTTTCTCAAACGCCTGGAAGTCCAGAACCTCATCCGACTGTTGGAGAGCATCGCGATGGAAATCCCACCCGATGAGATCGGCGGATTTCCAGTGAATGTTCGCTGAGAGAAAGGCATTTTCAAGGCCATGTTTCTTGCCGAACCCATGTCTGAACTGAGCGTCGTGTTCCTGCAACAGGACGAAGCACAGATCATCAAACTGGCCTCCGAGTCTGGCGTTCTCCATATGATTGAGCCCCAGCTGATGCACACATGGACAAAGGAACTCCACGGAGAAGACATCGCCGTTGTTGAGCGTCAGTATGGTGCCATATCTGCAAAGGCACGCTCACTGCTTCAGGATATGGGAAAACTGATTCCTCTACCCACACATCTGCCTCCCGAGTCTTTGAAGAATCCCGATGAACTTCAGAAATCCCTGAACGAAATCTCCGCCCCAGTCAGAAAGATCCAGGCGCGTTTGGAATCTCTCAACACGGAGAAGAGCCAACTGGATTTGCTTTCCCGGCAGCTTCATTCACCACGCGCGGGAGAGATTGCCGAGGCTTTCGCAGGTCCGCATTCGTTCCTGAAGGTTTCCTTTGCGTCGGGACGAGAAGCCAACTTGGCCACGCTCCAGTCTCGACTCGAAGGCGTCCCGTCGGTGGTAATGCCCTTGTCGGTAGAGGACGAGCGCGTGACTATTCTGGCCATGGTACTCCGACGTGACCGCGTGGCTCTGGACAAAGCCTTACAGGCGGCAGGATTTGAGGCGGAAGATCCCTCGAGACTGGTTCCACAACACGAAATCAGTTTGGAGAAGCTTCAGGATAAGCGTACCGAGATTGAGCAGGAACTGGCCTCACAAAGGACTGACCTCGAGAAATGGGCTGCGGAAAACACCGAACGTGCCATACAGATCTTTTACCAGGCGCGACGGGGAGAGATGGCGGCCAAGGCACGGTCTTTTGTTCGGGCAACTCGACACGCGCGTTTTCTCTGTGGCTGGGTTCCGACGGGCAAAGGAAGGTCACTCATTCGTGAAATCCAGCAGTCTACCCAGGGCAGAGCCTTTACGGAGTTGGTTTCGGCAGACCAGGTTGAAGGAGTCCGCACCCGAAGAGCCGATGTCCCCGCACTATTCAGAAACCCGGGGTGGATGCGTCCTTTCGAACCATTGACAACCGGATTTGGCATTCCCACCTATCGCTCCGTCAATCCGACTCCGTTCCTTGCGGTCACCTTTCTCTTCATGTTCGGCATGATGTTTGGCGATGTTGGACACGGGCTGGTATTGGCATTGGGTGGCTGGTTTTTGTCTCGCCGCAATGCGACCAGGAACTTGGGGTTTGTGTTGTTGATGGCGGGTGCTAGTTCGATTCTTTTTGGTATGTTTTACGGCAGTGTTTTTGGACTGGAGCATGTCATCCCGGCCATGGTACTGCATCCGATGGAAGAAATAGAAACGCTGGCGCTGATCGCCATTGTGTTCGGTGTGCTGATGATCAGTCTGGGCGTAATCCTTCGCATCATCAACGCATCCCGCGAAGGCAATTGGGCAGACGTTGTTTTTGACAAATCGGGACTCATCAGTGGCCTTCTCTACTGGCTTGTACTGGGACTGGTTTGTCGCTCCCTGTGGGTTTCGGGGAGCAGTCTGCCAACGCTCGGAGTCATTCTCATCGCGGCTCTGATGCTCACGATAGTCTTGAAGGCACCGCTGATGAAAGTCTTGCGAATGAGCAAGGATCACGAAACCCATTCATTGGCGGGACAGATATTCGATGGACTTTTTGAGCTCTACGAGACGCTCATCGGCCTTCTTTCGAACACGATTTCCTTTGTGCGTCTCGCTGCTTTCGCGCTGGGTCATGTGGGAGTGTCCATGGGGGTGTACAGCCTGATGGATGTCATTCAGCATGGGCCTGCGGCATGGATCTGGAGAGTGGTTCTGGTGATCGCCGGAAATGCCGGGATCATTCTTCTGGAAGGTCTGGTGGTCGGGATTCAGACAGTTCGGTTGGAGTATTTTGAGTTTTTCTGCAAGTTTTTCAATGCAGGCGGACTTCCGTATAAGCCATTAAGTTTGGAGGAGACACGAGAATGAAGTGGTTGGTCAGTACATGCAAAGGTGATCAGAGGCGTGCTTTGAAAATGGGAGCTTTTCTGCTCGCGCCGTGTGTCATGGCAACAGCACTGGCTCTGGGATTGCTGCTTTCAGCGTATTCCGCAGAGGCGGCTTCTGAATCCATGAGCACCGCAGTTCTGCAAGCGCCCAACATCGTTGGCTGGGCATTTCTGAGCGCCGCAATCTGTACCGGTCTGGGCTGCGTGGGTGCGGGTATTGCTGTGGCGTATGTCGGCGCTGCCGCACTGGGTCTGGTTGGCGAGCGACCGGAGCTGCTGGGACGCGCCCTGATCTTTGTCGGTTTGGCAGAAGGTATTGCCATCTATGGAGTGCTGATGGCTTTTTACATCGTCAGCAGGATCTGATCCATGAATCTGCACGTTATCGGAGATGAGGAGACAGTCATCGGCTTTTCCCTCGTCGGTGTGCCGGGAAGTGTTGCTGGCACGCGGGATGAGGCGCATCAGGCGCTTGATCGGGTTCTGCGTGAAGGCCAAGCGGGACTGATCTTCATCACTGAGAAACTCGCGATGCAGATTCGAGAAGAGATAGAAACTCTGGTCTTGGGGGGCAAATTCCCACTGGTGTTGGAAATCCCCGACCGCAAAGGGTCTTTGGGTCAAAGAACCAGGATTCGGGAAATCGTAGGGAGGGCAATCGGTGTCCAATTCTGAACAACTCGCCGAAGTACCGCAGCCTGCTGCCGTGTTTGAACAACAGATCAGTCAGGAAGCAGACAGGGAGAGAGCGTCCATTCTGGAACGCGCCCGCCGAACGGCCGAAGAGATTCGCAACAAAGCGTCTCAGCAGGTTCAGCAATCGCTCGATGCCGCACTTCAGAAAGCGCGCAAACAAGCAGATGTCCAGCGAGAGCATCTGCTTTCAAAGACCCGTTTGGAGATCCGCCGTGAGCGTCTGCTCGTCCAGGAAAGTGTTTTCCTGAAGGCTCTTGCCAAAGTGCATGAGCATTTCGAAACCAAACGCGGCTCTGAGCAGCACAAGGACTTGCTCGTTGGGCTCACCTTGGAAGCAGTATACGCCTTGCGTGACAGCGATATTCAAATCGGCATCGCCGCAAGAGATCGCGAGTTTTTTGAAGTCCGCTGCTTGCCAGAGATTCTGCGCAGGGTGCAGAAAAGCAGAATGGATACCCTTAACGTGGTTGTCGAGAATCTGGAAAGTGTTGATGCTCGACTGTCGGAAGACACGATAGGCGTGCTGGTGCGCTCCAGGGATGGTCGTCTGGAATATGACAATACAGTTGGCGCCCGAATGAGGCGTATGGACGAGACACTGCGCGCCATCGCGTTTGAGGTTCTGCTCGCATAGCAACAAGACTTTGGGAGCGCCAACGTGCCGAAGACTGATTTTATCAGTAAAGTCCTGAAACGCCGTGAGAAGATCGACTGGGGATTTATGGAGGATTACCTGGTCGAGCTGGCTCGCGAACGTGACGCGCTTCAGGAGCTTTTCAACTCCATGGCAGAAGGAGTTCTGGCGCTTCTCCATGATGGTCGGACATTCTTTGCCAACTCGGCTGCCCAGCGACTGCTGGGCTTTCGGATTCAGGATGCCTTGGGACTGAATGTCTTGCGATTCCTGAAGCAGCCTGAGCTCATCGTTCTTCTTCAAGACCTGATTGAGAATCCATCGCGCATGACCGAAACCGAGGTCATGATTCAGGTTCCTTCTCCGCGCGTTCTGAGCATCAGCGCACTGCCCGTCAAGTCCGAGTCCGAAGTTACAGGACGACTTCTGATCCTCATCGAGGATATCACAGACAGAAGAGCGCGAACCGAAGAACAGAAGAGGATGGAGAAACTTTTGAGCATCGGACACATGGCGGCGGGACTCGCCCACGAAATCCGAAATCCTCTCAACTCTCTTTCCCTTCGAATCCAACTACTCAAGCGGGCTTTCCGAAATGCTCACGCTCTGAACGATCCGAGAATGCGCGACTCGATTCAGGAAGACTTGGCGATCATCGAAGATGAAATCTCCCGACTGAATCAGGTCGTGGAACAGGCACTGCATGCTTCTGCATCCATGCCAAAGGCAATGCTTGAGATAGATCCGGCTTTCTTTTTGCAGGATCTCGAACGTTTTGTCCGCCCCGAGTGTGAGCAAGCCGGCGTCACTTTGGGCATACAGATTGAGACTGAGCCAACGGTTCGCGTTCTCGGGGATCGAAACGCACTCAGGCAGGTGTTTCTCAATCTGGTCAAGAATGCTCTGGAGGCCATGCCGGATGGGGGTCACCTCGTTCTCTGCTGTCAGCGGGTGAGAGATCAGATTTGTTTCTGCGTTCGTGACACCGGACGCGGAATGTCCCCGGAAGAACAGGAGAGTATTTTTGAACCTTACTATACGACTCGAGCAAAGGGGACGGGCTTGGGTCTGGTCATCGTACAGCGATCGGTACAGAACCACGGAGGCTCCATCGAGGTTGAGAGTGCGTTGGGGAAAGGAACGGAGATCCGGCTCTATTTCCCCATTTACCTTGGACCACCGCGCATGATCGAAATGCGACAGGAGTCAGACGGCACATAGTTGAGTGACTTCAATTCTCTGAAAGGCTGGAGAAGATGGCAAAGACAAATCGCTCGGAAAGAGACTTTCTCGGGATTCTGGAAGTCCCTGCTGACGCCTACTATGGTATCCAAACCGCACGGGCGCTCGAGAACTTCCCGATCAGCGGACTGAAGGCGCATCCCCTTCTCGTTGATGCCTACATGATGATCAAGCGTTCTGCCGCACTGGCAAATGCTGAACTCGGTCAGATAGATCCTAAGAGCGCAGAGGCTATTGTCACTGCTGCCGATGAGATTCTGAGTGGGCAGTTTCGAGATCAGTTTGTCGTAGATGTCTATCAGGCAGGCGCAGGAACCTCGTTCAATATGAACTGCAATGAGGTTCTGGCAAATCGCGCGAACGAGATCCTCGGCGGCACCAAGGGGGAGTACAAACCGATACACCCCAATGATCACGTCAACCGCGCCCAGTCCACAAATGACACCTTTCCAACGGCAATGCATGTTTCAACACTCTTGGGACTCAAGCGCCTCATCCCAATACTAGAGAATCTTGCCGAAGCCTTTGCCGTTAGAGGCAAGGAGTTTGCCAAGATCCCCAAAATCGGAAGAACCCATCTCCAAGACGCTGTGCCGATGTGGCTTGGACAGGAATTTGATGCATACGCGGCCGCCATCAGGTCGCGTTGTGAATCACTTCGAGTTCGGAGTCAGGAAATCCTGCCCGTTGCTCTGGGCGGAACAGCAGTCGGAACAGGCTTGAACGCGCATCCCGAGTATCGGGAGAAGGCGGTGAGTTATCTTGCTGAAATCTGCGGGTTTGGCCTGGTTCCAGCATCCGACATGAGGCAGGCTATCGAGAGTTGTGCGCCGATGGCATCAGTCTCTGGATCTTTGCGGGACTTGGCACTCGAGTTGATTCGAATCGCCAACGATCTGAGACTCCTCAGCTCGGGACCCACGACGGGATTGGGTGAAATCACGCTTCCGGCAGTCCAGCCCGGCTCGTCCATCATGCCTGGAAAGGTCAATCCCGTCATGGCTGAGTGCCTCAACATGGTAGCATTTCAGGTCGTTGGAAACGACTTGACAATCTCCCTCGCTGTTCAGGCCGGACAGATGGAGTTGAATGTCATGATGCCCGTAATGATCCACAACATGATGACATCCATTCACATTCTGACTCACTATCTTCCGCAGTTCACGGAACGATGTGTTCGGGGTATTGTCGCCAACGCGGACAAGTGCATCCACTATCTGGAAAAATGCCCTGCAATCGCCACAGCGCTCAATCCAAAACTCGGTTACCATCTCGCCGCGGAAATCGCCAAAGAGAGCGTTCGGCGCGGAGTCTCTGTCAAGCAGGTGGTTAAGGAAAAGGGGTTGCTCACAGATGCAGAGATCGAGGATGTGTTTGACATTGACACTCTGACTGCATCCAGACCCCCGAAAGGCTGACCCTGGATAGAGTCTCTGCCGTGCGACATCTTCGTTCTTGGTTACGCCGTAAGGCGTGATCCGGATATGTCCTCACGGGCACACTCCGAACTGTCGCAGGCGAGCCGCCCGCGCATGTAACATGACCGTCTCGGTCATGATTCACGGGTGGGACGCCCGTGATACCATTCAGGAGCAAGAGAAGCCCGATCCGATGTAGTTAAGCCGTTTACGGCTGTTACCGGAACGCCGGGTGCCCTCTCTCTTCTCATGCTCCGACTGACTTCTCTGGGTGCCAGCCCTCAGGTTCGCGAAGCGGTTCTGAGGGCTCCTGTTTCATCTTGGCGCCAGGAAGTCATCATGATGTTAAGTCTCTCATATTTGGTCTGTATGGTCCATTTCGCATGGAGTCCAGGCTCCCGCTACGGACTATTCGCTACACGCACATTACGCAACACAGCAGCTACTCATTCAACCAAGGGACTTTCAACTTCTTGAACTCCGTCTGTTCTCGCAAAACACCTTCCTTGTAGAGTTTCCACTCCAAGCCGTCAACCGTATCCCCCTTGAACGAGATTATTAGTCCACTCTTAACTGGTGTCAGTTCATCGAAAGACTCTATCGCTCGCGGCATTGATGCAACAGTATCGCGAAGCTCGGCAGAGATTCCCGCAGGGAAGAACACCATAATGTCGTCCCCTGTTGCTCTGCGGAAAGAAACGCGCTCATATAACGACTGGGGAAGTACGCGATCAACCATACTTCTCTTCACCCCCGTCCGTATGAACGAGTACCCCCAAAGAAACCGGTTCGCTGAATCACGAGGAGCTCCTATCCTGCCCTCATTGTAGAGATGAGCGTAAAGGTGGAGCATCAGAAAGAGGAATATCAATAGAATACCCAATCCGATCAGTCTTCGATTTGTCAGTCTCATGAAACCCCTCTCAGAAGCGTTTGACTCCAAGCAGCTCCCACTCAAAGAGACCCTATCCAAACTCCAACAAACTAAGGGAACTATTGATGAAAGATGAAGATGATATCGCCGCCGCTTCTCCTGCCGTTCGAGGTACGGAACTCTATGACGCTATTGTGCTCCTCATAGTAATTTGCTTGTTGATCAATTCCGGGGCAGGCTATGAATCCAATTGCGCCGGGTACTTCAACGCCGTTCACCTTCAAATCCCCATACTTCGGGTTGATCCGTACGCCATAGAGACCGAAAAGTCGCGTCACAGGCGTCAACCCACTGAAACGCCTGTCAGTCTCAGCATCAAACCAATATATCGTTTCGTAAGGGATATCCGCTGGTAAGAATTCATCCATCTTTCTGTTCGAAAAGAAAGATTCCATTCCTGGCTTGTGCATGAGCGTCGCATCATGATACGTCTGTCGTGACTCCCAACTGTTGATACAGATAATGATGAGCAATGCAATCCCGACCAGGATCACAAGGAGAAAAGGCACTCCGATAACGATTGATGTTAACGTGGAGACACGCATTGGTCATCCTTATACTCATCGTAAAATGGATACTTGAGCAGGAATTGCCACATTTCGTACAGATCCGTGAATCCGAAACCATGAAGAGCCGTTAAAGGCTGCCAATCGTCGAGCACAGAGTTTTGCCAGTAGTGCCATGGTATTTCGGCATCGCCATCCTGAGTTTTCGCTCTGACAACAGTTGCGGTGTGAAAAGGAGGAAACCAACCTCCTTTCCGGCTCATCTCACGCAGTTCATGACAGCAAATCCCAGCTCTCGAAATCCTGTCTGTTATCTTACAGGCTCTGCTTACACAGTCCTTTGTGCGATTAATGTTGTTTTCCTGATTCGCCTCCCTGAATTTCGGTATTATCGTACCAAACCACTCCTTGTTTCTTTCCGCCCTCGAACATGCAGGCTTAGCCTTCCAAGGTGTCATAGGAATTGCACCCGAAGGATCTATCAAAGTGGTTGGGCTATTCTCTGCAAGACTGTACTGCGTAGCGCTGTGAGAAACGACCGGATCCCTGCTCACAAACCTCCCCACTTCCGGGTCGT
>JAKQFZ010000653.1 GCA_029558215.1 Candidatus Omnitrophota bacterium | reverse complement strand
CTCATATAGGCTTAGCCTTCTTCGGTAATGCTCTGTGCAAATGCTGAAGATGCATGAATTGTTTTTATGTTGAAAAACCATGAAACCAGAAGTCTCTCTCTGCAGATTCTGGTGGAGTAAGCAGTTTGGCGGTTCATCTTTGCCTTTGCAATCCCAATAAGAGTACCATCATATTAGACTCCAATGTGCCATATCCTGTCAATGAAAACAAGAAGTTAAGTCTTGTCCACCACAAATCACCAATCTGGTCGGCGGTGCCCTCCTGCAAGGCTACTCCCCTTCCACTATCCGAATTTCCTCTTCCGTCAAACCGTACAACTCATACACCAACCGGTCTATCTCCCGATCCGTGGCATCAATCTGACGCTGCAAGACTATCCGCTCCGACTCAGAAGACGCTGCCGCAAAATGCCGGTGGAAGATGAGCATTCGAAGTGCAAGATCGCTCAGTTTCTCTCTTGGTAACGAAGTAACCACTGAAAGAGCGATAGGTAGTTCGATGAGATACTGTTCAAAGAAGCGGAGATAGCCGCCCCGGTACGCTGCTTAGTTCTCAGCATAATAGAATGCCATCAATCTTGAGTTCAGTGTTGCCAGGAGAGCAACGTCTGAGGAAGTGAAGAAATAGGTGGTATTCACCGAGAAGAATCTGCCATCGGCATCAAATGTGAACTGTCCGCGGGTTGCCATATCAGGGAAGATAATCTTCGGCTTCTCGAATTCCTCGTAGTAGTCACATGCCCTGAGTTCCCACCAATACTCTCCTTTGTCGCAGCGCTTCTCTCCTTTGGCGGCAAATGGAGTCAGATGGTGTGCAATGGCGGGGTAGTTCTTCTCAAACCAAGCCCAAGCGTTTCTGGTGTCTTCAGATCGCTGCCTTGTCCAGCCTCTTGGGATACAGATCAAGTACTTCTCACTTGTTGGTGGTTGATATCGTTTGATGTCTCTGCCGGCAAGAAACGGTTTGATGTTCTCGGCGCTCTTGGGATCTTTGGCGATCAGGCGTTCGCGCGTTTCTCTGTCTATGACGAAAGCTTCATTGAGACCGGTTTTGATACCGTAATAGATTTTCCCCTTCACGTATTCCCCAAGTGGAACACCGGCAGCGCGTATTTTCGCCAGCAGGTTCTGTTTTGTGCTATCGGCAAGTGTCCAGCCGGAATCCTGCAGATGAGAGATTTCGACTGGAAAGAGACACGTCTGAACGTGCTCAGTCAGATCGCGAAAATCCAGCGTTCGAATCCGCGCACAAGGGATTGTCGAAGGCGGTTTCGCCGAGATCTCCGCATTGTTGATCCGAATGATGCACGGATATGTGGTGGCATTTTTGAAAACGGGCAGATCCCCGAAATCAATGATCTCCTCCACGCACTTGGTCTTCAACCACCGTCGCAACGGTTCACCGTAGTTGGCACGCATCCACTTGTTGGCAACGATGAACGAGAAGATACCACCTGCACAAAGAAGTGAAACGCCGCGCTCAATGAAGTAGGAATACAGATCCGCAATGCCATGATAGACCTGATAGTGCTCCTTGAGATACGTCTTGAGTTCGCCGAGGATTTCCTGACGGACATACGGCGGATTCCCGATCACGCAGTCGAAGCCACCTTCGGACATCGCATTTGCAAACTCCCGCTTCCAGTCAAACGGATTCACCCTCTTGATTTCATCCGGATCGGGAATGAGCGTTCCGGAGAAGTAATCCGGTGCGATGAGCGAGTTGCCGCATTTGATATTGTCAGCAAGATTCGGCAGCGCGCGCTCCTGCCAGAGCCGCATTGTGTCCCCGACGGATTCGTCGCTCTCGCCCTCAAGCACTTTGAGCAGCAGAGACAGTTTGGAGACCTCAACGGCCTGCGGGTCAATGTCCACGCCGAAGATGTGCGTCGTCAGAATGCGCTTTTTCTCTTGAATCGTCAGGCACCAATCTGGGGAGACATGAGGGGGTGTAGTTGTTTCCCGGGCGTTCTCGGATCGGGTTGCTTTCCGAATTGCGTTCGGATGTTTTTCCGGTTTGTTGGTCAGGTACCACTTGAGAAAATGGTCGAGGAGATACTGGTACGCCCCCAGGAGAAACGACCCTGAACCGCATGCCATGTCCAGAACTCGAAAGATGTGATCCCCTTTGCCTTTTCCTGACAACTGCGCCGGACTCTTGCCTTCGATCTGTTTGCCAACCGTATTCTTGACGATGTAGTCCACAATGTAGGACGGTGTGTAATAGACGCCACCTGCTTTTCGGACTTCAGGCTTTTCCTCGACCTTCGCTTGATGCCCCTTGGTCAGACGAATGACTTTGCCCAGGAAACGCTCGTAGACGGTGCCCAGCATCTCCACCGGAAGCACGTTGAACTGATACGGCGAGCCGTGTTCGAAATAGAGTTTCTGAAGTATCGGCTTGAAGACTTTGTCATCAATGATCAGATTGGGCGTGATTCGATCCGGTTGTTCATGAACTGACGGCTCCTTCTGAAAGTGGAAGAGCCCGGAATTGTATTTGTCATCAGCGACCCGACAGATCTTCTGCGCGAACTTGCGGTACACATCCGCGCCGGAGCAGAGTTTCAGCAGTTGCTCATAGGGCTCTAGTCCTCGGTCTTCCGCCATTCGAAGAAAGACAATGCGGTCAATGATCAACTGCACCGCACGGTTGAGATCATCGGTGGAAAGCTCGGTGTTCCGAAGGGCGATATTCTTCGCCAGTTCCACCCGCCAGCCTTCGATTTCCTTGAGAAACTCCTCATCCACTTCGGACGAGCCTCGCTTGCCACGCTTGGTACTGGAATACCGATCGAACGCGCCCGACCACACCGCTTCTTTCGAGAACACGTCCCAAATCTCCTGCCATCGGTCGGGGTATTCG
>JAKQFZ010000638.1 GCA_029558215.1 Candidatus Omnitrophota bacterium | reverse complement strand
AAGTACATGGAAGCCGTGGCGAAGTAACGTTGGATTCAGCACGGCCCGGTTCATCGAACCGGGCCGTGCGTCTATCAGGAGACTGCTTCCGTGAAAATCCGCAACCCAATCTCAAGACGACAAGAAATTCTGCTCGGCATCTCAGCCATCGTGATTCTGTTGGCTTGTTACGAGGCTCTTTCCTACCAGCGTCACTTGGGCAATCCGCAAGATACGACGATCCCTTCCCTGACCCAGATGGTCAAGGCGTTTATCCGGGTCTGTTCTCATCAAGGATATGACAAGACCCGATGGCTCTGGCAAGATTCCAAGATCACGTTCCTGCGGCTCGCCGAAGGCGTGGCTACAGGCGGATCGATTGCTGTCATTCTCGGCATTCTGATGGGCTGCTTTGATCGGGTCAACGCTTTCTTCATGCCGATCCTTGGCTTCTGGAAGCCTGCTCCGGCAACCGCTATGCTGGCTATTTTCTTTGCATTGGCGGGAATCGGGGAAGCTCTTTACACAACACTGGTCTCCATAGCCATCATTCCCACACTCGCTTTGACCATCTCTATGTCGGCGAGACAAGATGTGAGCATGAAGAAAATCGACAAAGCGTATACGCTGGGGGCCAGTAACGCCGAGGTCGTTTGGGACATTGTGTTCCCTCAGATTTTGCCGAAGATCATAGACTCAATTCGCTTGCAGATCGGGCCGATGATGGTTTGTCTGATTGCAGCGGAACTTCAGTGTGCTCAGTTGGGGTTCGGTTATCGTCTCAGAACGCAATCCCGACTCCAACATCTCGACGTGGTGTACGACTACATCATCGTTCTCGCAGCCTTCGGGCTTCTGATGGATTATGGAATGATCCACTTTCGGAAGTGGCTGTGCCCTTGGTTCGAGAAGGTGAAGTAACTGACGGAGCGACATGTACAATTTCAACGCTGATCTGAAGTTCGATGAGATTCGGCAAGACATCAAGAAGCAGGGAGAGGCCAATGGACCAAGTAGCGCTTGATCTCACAGAAGTCTCTCTGTCCTACGGCGACAACAATGTCCTGTACGACATCAA
>JAKQFZ010000631.1 GCA_029558215.1 Candidatus Omnitrophota bacterium | reverse complement strand
TGGCTGGGCGCAAGCATGAGAGTACAGATACGCTTTGGCCAACGACGAATTTCCTTGCCAATTCGGTCTACAAGACGTTGCTCGAACGTGGGTACTCCAAAGAAAATATCTGCTACTTGAGCAACGACATCAGCCAGGATGTGGACGGGAATGGATCGCTTGATGACATTGATCTTCAGGCGACGCTGGACAATGTCGAGTGGGCAATTCGCACCTGGAGCAAGGAAGTTGGCTGCCCGAACCGGCTTCTGATCTATCTCATTGACCACGGCGGGGTCTATGGCAACGAAGGCGGCTACATCCGAATCAACCAGACCCAGATTCTGCGCGCCAAAATCCTGGGTGAGTGGCTCAATGAATTTCAGGATGTGTGTAGTACCGAAGTTTTGACAGTGATTGACGCCTGCCGTTCCGGAAATTTCCTGGATCATCTCAAGCCACCGCAAGGTCATGTTCGCATGACCGTATCCAGTTCCACCAGTGAAGAGGAAGCCTTCTTCACGGCGCAGGGGCTGATCTCGTTTACTGATGCTTTTCTGAATGCTCTGAACTCCGGCATGTCTTTTGCCGATGCTTTTGCGCTGGCTGAAGGCGCGATGAGCCGATTCCAGCGTCCGTGGCTCGATGACGATGGCGACGGGCTCTACAACAAGGATGCAGATGGTGCTGTTGCCGGGGACATCATTCTGGGCGCGACCTTTGTCGCAGGTAAAGATCGTCCTCAAATCGGCAAGATTTCAGCCAACCAGACCATCTCAGGCGTCACAGAAGCCACGGTTTGGGCATCGGAGATTGCGTCTGTCTATCCGCTGGAGCGTGTCTGGGCAAGCGTTGTAGATCCAGATTTCCGACCAGAGTCGGAACTGGACTACTCCAAGCCTATTGAGTCTCTTCCGGAGATCGAGTTGGTCTGGAACAGCGGTGAAAAGCGCTATGAAGGCACGTATACCAGCTTCACAAAAACCGGAGTCTACAAAGTGGTGATTTACGCCAGGGACATCTGGGGTTCCGTTTCAGTTCCAAAACAGACGTACATCAACCAGACCGACATTCTGGAGAAGGCGATCATTGTGGTTGCTGAAGGCAGTTATGATGCCAACACGCCGCAGAGTGCCATGAACTACGTTGGCAACTACGTTTACCGTGCCTGCCGATATCGTTGGTTTCCCAAGGCAGGGATTCGATACTTCAACACAAACACCTCTCAGGACGTTGACGGCAATGGGGTGGGAGACGATGTCTTTGCCGCGCCGACGGAAGCTGGCCTTCAAACTGCCATCACGACCTGGGCATCGGGCGCGACAAGACTGACACTCTTCCTCATTGGTTCGGGTGACACCGATGTCTATGCAATCAACGGCTCTGAGCAGGTGACTGCTGCGGAACTCGACGGCTGGATTGACACTCTCCAGACATCTTCCGGCTGCGATGTCACTGTGATCTATGAAGCCCGCAAGTCGGGGAGTTTTACCAATGACCTTCGGCCACCATCCGGTTCAAAGAGGATCGTCATCACCAGTTGCGCACATAATGAGGCATCCTATTGTGAATCCGGTGGTCTCGTCTGCTTCTCCACTTACTTTTTCAACAACATTGTTCACGGTCTGAGTGTGAAGGAGTCCTTCCTGGCAGCACGAAACGCCATACGGCTTCTGTCAAAGTACAAACAGAATCCTCAGTTGGATGACAATGGCGATGGCAAAGCTGACAAATGGGACGGTAGTCTGTCATTGCTCAGTTACATTGGAGCGGCTTTTGTGACGGGCGACGAGCCTCCATACATCAACCAGGTGTCGGACGGCATCACACTCGGAAGTTCTGAATCCAGTGCCACCCTCTGGGCGAGCGACATATTCAGTCAGGATGGTATTGACACGGTCTGGGTGGATATCATCGCACCGAGTTTCGATCCGGCAACAGATTCCGTGGTCAGCGTGACGCTGAACTACAGTCCGGCCAACGCGCGGTTTGAATCTACATACTCCAGTTTCACCGAAGCGGGG
>JAKQFZ010000600.1 GCA_029558215.1 Candidatus Omnitrophota bacterium | reverse complement strand
TTACCTCTTCGAATGCTCCGATTGCTACTGGCTGGAGCGATAGTTGCCAGGTGGGTCTACCTCCCACTGAAAGTGCGCGCCTTTCCACGGCGCACCGGGGAAACCGGGCTACTCGCTGCCGAGCAGACGCTCGGCGTTCCCAAGAGCTCGTAGGATGGATCATGACCCATCAGTTAGAAAATCACCGCTAATTGATGGGTTTCACCCATTCTGCTGGCTCACACAGTTCCGAACACGTCCAGCACCTCTGTACTGGTAGATGTTCCACCCAATCCTAAATGTTTCGCCAAGGCCACCTTGGCACACAACCCCACTGCTTCAGAAGCATCCAATACCCAAAGAGCACATAGATTAGAGCGAGCAAAGATATTCGGAGCATCAACATAGCAGCAGTAGCTGTACAAAGACAAATCAAACCAATTCCAAGCATTCGATACTGAGATACAATCCCTTCTTGTGAATCCGTTGCATCAGTACTGATTCCCTGCCTTTGGGGAATCCCAAACACATATCTGATGTAACTAAGATTGCGCTTGACCTTGCGACACTCGCCTGAGACGTTTATATTTGAAGTGACTACCAATGCCGCAATTGCCAGGACAGGAGCTCCGAGTAGGACTGCCACAGTAAAGACCACATCAACCGGAAAGGGCAGGATGTCGGCGGTCAAGAAAGCCAAGAAGTAGAACCACAGCCCGCTTGCCATAGCAGTCAACCCAAAGTAAAGAAACGGTCTCGCGCGTGTATGTGCGTAAAGGTGCATCCGCGTCTGACCCAACAAGACACACAAGAATCCAAAGAGTGGTGAAAGAAATATGAATTGTTCAATCGTCATCTTACTATCCTCAGTGAACACTGGCTACATTCAAAGGCAAAACTCCAAGTGGGGCTTCTCTATGGAGAGCATGAGGAAGAACTGGACTCGGAACACCTTCGAGTGGAACCGGAGCAGGACAGCCATGTGCGTCCGGGGGAGGACACAAGATTGCAGCAACGGCGAAACAAGCGGGGAAACAGAGGAAGTTTCCACCTAACGTATGACATGCGAAATGACACAGAAGATGAACACCGATATCACACAAATGGTGATGTTTCTCGAGAAAATCGTATATCCTTCTACTAATTGGCGGTCGCCTTGAGAGACAAAACCAAGATCCAGAAACACAACCAGACTGTGCATCCTTCATGTACAATAGATGTGTCTGCACATAGCTGTTGTGAGAGCCTGAAAGAAACTCGCCATAGGGGCTTCCATGCACAAAGTACATGCCCCTTTCTGGAGAGTACCAACGTGTGCCGAGAAGCACTGCACCAATGTCCGCATCATGTTCCAGGCTTGCAAGGTGCCTTGTGTGTTGCACATTCCACGAATCATTTATCTGACAGCCAAAGGCATCCTGTTCAAGAGACGCCTTCCCAATAGCAAGCCCATCAGAGCCCCACACACCGACAGTATTCCTGGAACCGTCCACAGCGTACACATACTGCTCCGTACTGCTGGGAACGTCAGAGTAAGTTGAAGAATAACCAAACACAGTTTCTTTGTTATTCCCCGTCCCGTACCTCTGCACCCTCCACTGATCATCGTCAGTGATGAACTGGTCGGAGTCTGAGTCGTATTTCTCGTCCACTCGGAGTGTGTTGATGCCTTGTTCTTCGTAGCGGTACCAGGAGAGGATTTCGCCGTCGCCGTCGCGTTTGATCCGGGCGGTTCGGCTGCCAGAGCAACCCGGACAGTACTGATACTCCACGCTGTATTCGGTGTTGAGGTTTCCGTCCATCTTCGTCACCAGCGTCAAGCGATTCTCCAAGTCCCAATCGTAACGCCAACTCGCGCTCCGCACAACGCCGGAAACCTCCTCCTTCGAGACCAGATTCCCTTCGATGTCGTAGGCGTAAGAAGTTCTCATCTGACACCCCGTTTTCCAGCGTCATCTGCCGGACGCTATACATATAGTACTCCGGTCTTATGAGGAAATTCAAGAAGAGATTTCAGGATGAGGGATTTCCCTTTATCAAGAGAAATCTGCAAGATGCAAAAGAGACGAGAGAAGACTGCCGAGAAGATACACGGCCATCATTTAGCGTACTGGCTCTGTTATGTAGGCGGTCGAAGTATGCTTCGGTAGTAGAGGCTCTGCGACGCTGCCGAAGCGGGAACAGCCAGACAGCGGGCTTCGGTAGCGTTGCTCCGAAGACTCCGCTCTGCTTCCGAAGCATATCCTGGCTGTATCACTAGCATATCTGAGCCAGTGCATGTTTGGATCGCCAGACCCAACATTTGTTCCTCGCAGCACCCCATCTATCGAAGGGATTATTGAACCCCTTGGCAAGGGGGCAGGGGACTTCCGGGCTTCGGCAGTGTTGCTACCGAAGAATGCCTGGAGCGCTGAAGCGTGGACTCTTACAGAAGACAACGCTGCATTCGAATCAGGACTCAAGCTCTATGCTTGGAGTTCAGGTTGTCTCTGATGAAATGGCGTTGCCTGTTCAAAAGCATGCGCTGCTCTGAGGATGCGAGGCTCGTCAAAAACTTTCCCAATAACCTGAAGCCCAATCGGCAGCCTTGATTCCGTGAAACCACAAGGCAGCGAAACCGCTGGCAGACCGGCAAGGTTCACCGAGATTGTGAAGATATCCGAAAGGTACATCTGCAGCGGGTCTTGAGTCCGTTCTCCAAATTTGAATGCGGGAGTCGGCGAAGTCGGCGTGATCACAACGTCACAACGTTCAAAGGCTTTGTCAAAATCCTGTTTGATGAGTGTACGAACCTTTTGTGCTTTGAGATAGTAAGCGTCATAGAAACCCGCGGACAGGACGTAGGTTCCAAGCATGATGCGACGCTTGACCTCTTCCCCAAACCCTTCACTTCGACTTCTGGACATCATCTCCACAATGTTGCCGGAACGGTTTGTGCGGTGCCCATAGCCAACGCCGTCATATCGGGCAAGGTTTGAACTGGCTTCGGCAGTCGCGAGCAAATAGTAGGTTGCCACAGCGTAATCAGTATGTGGCAGTGATATCTCCTCAATTTGTGCCCCGAGAGACTCATAGGTTTTCAGCGCTGACTCAACGGAACTCCGCACTTCGGGATCCATTCCCTCGATGAAGTACTCCTTGGGAACTCCAATGAGCCAGTCTTTGACTCCACCCTCAAGACACTCGATGCACCCATGCACTGGAACCGGAGCCGAGGTTGAGTCAAGCGGATCTTCACCGGCGATGACATCCAGGAGCCTCGCGCAGTCTGAGATCGAACGTCCGAAAGGACCGATCTGATCGAGTGATGAAGCGAAAGCAATCAGACCATATCGCGACACTCGTCCATAGGTAGGTTTCAAGCCGACCACTCCACACAGCGCCGCGGGCTGACGGATGGAACCACCTGTATCGGAACCCAGAGCCAGCACCGCTTCACCCGCTGCCACCGCTGCAGCGGATCCACCGCTGGAGCCACCAGGGATACGTTCCAAGTCCCAGGGGTTTCGAGTCGGCTCAAATCCGGAGTTCTCCGTTGATGAACCCATCGCAAACTCATCGAGGTTGGTCTTCCCGACACAGACCATGCCCGCCTCTTTGACCTTTCGAACCACGGTGGCGTCGTATGGGGGAATGAACCCAGAGAGAATCTTTGATGAGCAGGTGGTCTCAACGCCTTCGGTGCACATATTGTCCTTGAGGGCAATCGGAATGCCAGCCAAGGGGTGCAGAGCATCGCCATTGGAGCGTTGCTTGTCCACCAAACGCGCTGCCTCCAACGCCTTCTCGAAAGTGAGTGACCGGAACGCCCGAACGTCCTTCT
>JAKQFZ010000406.1 GCA_029558215.1 Candidatus Omnitrophota bacterium | reverse complement strand
CGATGGCGGTGCAGACGTCGGCGTTGGCGGTACAGACGTCGGCGTTGGCGGTACAGATGTCGGCGTTGGTGTCCATGTTGCAGTGGGGGTCTTTGTTGGCGTCGGAGTTCGGTAAGCCCAGGAAGACATCGGGAACGCGATGAAGAAACAGAAAACACCCAAGGCCACAATGCGTCTGAGTATTCGTGACTCGTATCGCTTCATCGCTCGCCCCTCTTCTCGATGCATTCGTTCAGCATCCATTCCGAAGCGCGAGTTCTCGTGTCGTCAGGCCAGTCTGTTTTCATCTGCATGAAGGTCTTGTAGGCACCGTCCCAGTCCCCCATCTTCATCTGGCACTCACCCATGGCAGCAAGTGCAGTGGGATGGATATCCTCATCCCCAAAGCACTTCTGGTTGGGATAACTGCGCAACAAGAAGTCGTAGCACTCGACCGCCTTTGCGTAATCGGACAGTTTCCAGTAACACTCTCCCTTGAGATAGCAAGCAGCCATCCTTGTGGAGATGTCCTGTTGTTCGGTCATCGGTATTCTGCTCAACAGGTCAAGCGATGCTTTGTAGTTGTGCCAGTGGTCTTGCTGTATCTCTCCCATCATCAGGAGCGTTCGACCGCGTTCGTAGTCGCCCATGACAACATCTGTTGCTGAGACCAACTCCGCCATGACGGCGTAGGCGTTCTCATAGGTCTCCCGTCCGCTCTTTGCCCGCTCGAACAGGATCGCCCCGATGTTCATCCGTGCTCGACCAACTAACTCACTCTTGGGATAATTCTCAACAAAGCTTTGATATGCCTGGATCGCCCGAATCTCGTTGTCTTTCTGCACGCCAGCCTTTCTCAAGGCGGCTGTGAGTGAAGCGATCTGGTAGGCATCTTGCTCCGCATGGGGAGAATCGGGGTATCGGTTCACCAACTGCTCGAAGTGCTCCAGCGCAGCGCCTATTGCCGCCTCCTCTGTCGCTGAAGCTCGAGTGGCACCGGCGACTCTGCGGGCATGTTGCTCGCCGTAGTACTCCCGAAGATACTGAGAGCCGAGCTGATGACGTGCCCAGTCTGCACTGGCACTCT
>JAKQFZ010000580.1 GCA_029558215.1 Candidatus Omnitrophota bacterium | reverse complement strand
ATCCCTTTGAATGAGTTCCCGTTAGAATTTGAGGTTAGAGGAGTTGAATGGCGTGAACGACAGCATGACCGGCCTCATGGAGGAGGGAACCCTCCTCGAAGAAGCGGATCTAACCCTTCGCACTGGGGATAGAAACCTGGTCCTCACCGAAGCGGAGAAAGCCTCACTGACCAACCGGCTCGAACGCTTACTCAAGCGTCTTCCTCCCGAACGTGACCCTGAGCTTGAGAACCTTCCCCGGCGTGCTTTTGAGTTCGCGCTGAACGCCCATGCCGTGCAGAAACGGGTCTCTGGTGAGCCCTATGTGTCTCACCCGCTTACCGTGGCTGAGATTGTCACCGATCTCGTTCCTGATCGAGTTACCCTGGCTGCTTGTCTCTTGCATGATGTCCTTGAGGACACCACGACGAATGCGGACCTTCTCAAGAGCGAGTTTGGCGAGGAGGTGGCCTTTCTGGTAGAAGGCGTAACCAATGTCAGCCGGATCCGTCTTGGGATGCAGCATGAGAAGCAAGTCGAAAACCTCCGCCGCCTCCTGGTTGCCACCGCCAAAGATTTGCGTGTCATTCTCATCAAACTCTGCGACCGTCTCCACAACATGCGGACCTTGGGAGCTTTACCCGTCGCCAAGCAGAGGCGGATCGCCCAGTCCACGCTTGATATTTTCGCTCCATTGGCTCACCGTTTGGGCATCGAACGTATCAAGATCGAACTCGAGGATCTCTGCCTTCAGTATCTCCATCCCACGGTTTATCGTGAAATCAAGAGCAAGGTCGATGAGCGTTTGGCGGCGCGTCAACAGTATGCCCGCCGTGTTCAGAACATGGTGGCGGATGTGCTCGCGACCAATGGAGTTGACGCCGATGTGGAATGGCGTGTGAAACACTTCTGGAGCATTTTCCAGAAGATGCAACGTGATAACAAGGATTTTTCGGAGATATATGACCTGACAGGTGTCCGTATCTTGGTGGAGACTGTCGAGCAGTGTTACGCAAGCCTGGGTATCATCCATGGTGTCTGGCCTCCTGTCGAGGGACGTTTCAAAGACTACATTTCCAAGCCCAAACCCAACGACTACAGATCATTGCACACCACGGTTCTTGGTCCCGAGAAGCGGCTTTTGGAGATCCAGATCCGAACCTACCAGATGCATCGTGTCTGCGAGGAGGGTGT
>JAKQFZ010000555.1 GCA_029558215.1 Candidatus Omnitrophota bacterium | reverse complement strand
ATTGTCTGAATCAAGACTTCCCATCAGCCTTGGATTTGGGGTAAGGTACCGTCAGACTATCAATCGAGGGAATGGGGAGTGGCAGCAATGCGCGACTTTCCGAGCAGGCCAGCGCCTGCTGGCGTGTGGGCTATGCCCACTCTCACAAACGCTTGCTCATTGGAAGAGACAGACTTCCTCAAAGTCAAGTCTCCCAAAAGACTCACGTGTCGCCGCTCAAACCAGACATCCCGACTGTGGCTGGGAAGTGTGCTGCTGTTGCTAGTCCTTTTCGCTCACATCCAACCGTGCTGGAGCGCAGACCGAACCTCCGATGATGCGCCGTGGCGGGATCATATCTCCATAGGCAACCGAACGGTCTATCAGTTTCGCTCGGTCGGAGACGAGCAAGACTCAGACATCTACGACTACTGGAACCTCAAACTCCGAGACCTCTTCGGGAAGACCTTCGACGCTTATTTCTCAGGACGCCTTCACAAAGACCTGGATGGTGTGACACGCGCCAATGCAAAGAACCCGCTTGTAAGTGTTGAAGACCGAAACATGGGTTGGGAAGATCAGTTCTACCAGTTCTACGGTGATCTCCACGACGCACAGAACGACTATGGCATCCGCTTCGGAAGGCAGTATATCTTCGACGCTGACTGCCTTCACATTGACGGTGCCGACTTGCGTCTGTTCCCAGATGGCTCTCTGGGTGGACATCTTTTCGCTGGAAGACCCGTCAGTTACTACTCAGAGACATCCGGCGACTGGGCGGGTGGAGTCAGCATTCACACAAGGCCATGGGAAGGAAACCTGACCCGTCTGACCTACGTCCGTTACTCGGACGATCGTGCCGACGACGACTGGTATCTTCTGGAAGTATGGCAGAGACTGACCGATGAGTTCAGGCTTCATGCGCGAACGTCCATGCTGGACAACAACTTTCAGATGGGTTCCATTGATCTGTATTACCTTTCACTTAATGGAGAACTGGATGTAATCGTGACAGCGTCCCGCTGGTCAGGGATCTCACAACAGTCACGACAGTATTCACCGATCTACCAAGTCCTCGGAGATCAGCAGGCGTTCACGTTTCTCTCGGCACGAGCGACACAGTCTGTGCTGCCTTGGCTCAGTCTGTCTTGCGGAGCAGCAGCGAGACTTGCCGATGACTCAGACCGACAGGTGCGAGACCGGCAGTACGGCACCGGTGATGTCACGCTCATCGTCCAACCCACAAACCAGTGGACATTCTCACTTGCCGGTGAGTATTGGGACGTCAGCGCAGGCGACCATTTCTGGGGAATCACAGGCGAGGTGGAATATCGTCCCGATGATCGTTGGGAAGCAGCCCTGGGTACCGGTTATCTCGACTATCAGTACCATGAGTATTCGGATTTACGGTACTACTATGCCTTCGGCGGACTGCAGCTGGACTACGATGGAACACGCACCATGATCTCTCCCGACGTGTACACCTGCTACGGCCGACTGAAACATCGTCTGAACCAATGGACTGCAATCAGTATGCGGGGCGAAATCGAAAACAACTCTCTGGAAGACAACACCGCTTACTGCCTGCGAACATCTTTGGATATTCGCTTTTAGAGGAGTGCAATGACCGAGCGACAGAGTCACCAGACAACACAAGACTCCCTGAGCCTGGGACGGTTTCGGATCACGGCGGTCGTGCTTATTGTCATGTGTCTGCTTGCCTTCGCTTGTCGTGAGGATGAATATGGCGTTCGCTTTAGTCATCGAAACCATGTCACAGAAAGAGGGCTGGACTGCGCTGTCTGTCATGGTGAACTTCTGGAAGGTTCATTCAGCAAACCCAACCACGACTCCTGTGTTGGCTGTCACGAAGAGTTCATCGAATCGGCGACGCTCTCTCTACAAACGTGTGGCTTCTGTCACGCGGTGAGAGAAGTGGATACTCTCTCCGAGCCGATGCCCTCGCCTGTCAGACCTGTGCGCGGTGTCTTTCGACATTCGGAAGACCTGGATGGACGGTGCGAGGAATGTCACGGAGAGATGCTTGATAGGGACGTCGAAATCATGCACGTCATGAAAAGGGATCAGGTGATTCAATGGCGGAATCGGGCTCACGCCTCGGCAACGTCCTGCAATGGCTGCCACGACGGCCAAAGCAAGAACAAACAGCCGGATACCCACCAGAGAGACTGGGTTCGCCGCCACGGTGCTCGATACACCGAAGACACAAGCGCCTGCCAGGTCTGCCACACCGAGCAGAGCTGCCAGGAGTGCCACCAGGCAAACAAGCCCACAAATCACAACAACCTGTGGCGGATGAAAGCCCATACCGTTCAGGCATCGTGGCGCAGGGATTATTGCAGAACCTGTCATCAGGAAGACTTCTGCGCCGGTTGTCACCAGGAAGTAAAACCCCGATCCCACAAAGTCGCGTGGCGGCGCAGACACTGCTACAACTGTCACACGTCACCGTCACAGACAACAGGATGTGTTGTCTGTCACCCAGGAAAAGGGGTCGAACGTCATCAGGACAAGACCCCGCCGTTTCATCTGGACACTGTCCCCGGTCTAAATTGCATGATCTGCCACAGACCCTAGAGGGGTTTTGGAGCACAGTGACTTGTTTCCATCTCGCAAAGGGCGCCTATCGGGATTTGTGCTATCCTTCTAGCCAGGAATTCCTGAGCAGGTTGGCACCTGCGGGCGTGTGGGCTATGCCCACTCCCTTGGATGCTTGCTTAGCAAATGGCACGCTTCCTCTGCATTGAGTGTCATTTGGGAAAAGGAGATTCGCCATGTATCTTCGTTTTGCTGCAACCGTATCTCTCTTTTGTCTTGCCATCGTCTTCGTTGTGGGAGCGGATTCCCCTTCTCCTGAGTACACTGGAGTCAAGAAATGCAAGACCTGTCACAGCTACGCCAAAGTGGGGGGTATGCACTACCAGCATTGGGAGCAACAAAAACACTCCAGCGCGTACCGTTCACTGTACACCGAAGAGGCCAGGGAAATTGCAGCAATGGCAAACGTTCAGGATATCACGCAGTCGGCGCAGTGCCTCAAGTGTCATGTCACAACACCGAGTTTCACGACCGAGAAACAGCGTGCCGAGGGAATCGGTTGTGAGCGATGCCACGGTCCCGGCTCGCTCTACTCAGACTCAAAGACAATGAAGAACCGCCAGGAGGCAGTCAAAAAGGGGCTTCTCCCTCTCAAAGGACAGACTGAGGCAGAGACCTTGGCAAACGCCGAGAAACAATGTCGGGAGTGCCATGGGCTGGAGCACAAGGACGAGAATCCCGCCGCCAAAGAGTTTGACTTTGAAACCGCCTGGCCACGGGTCAAACATGACCGCGAGACGCTGAAAGAGAATTTCCCAGACAAGTACAAGTAACGCTCTCAAGCCGTATCCATTCCTGATCGTGGAGAAGAAGCGTCACGCTTACGTGTCAGTCTCGGGTTTACGAGAGTTCGAGCCGCAGATGCATCCACCGTATCAGGCGTGTGTCCCTTTTCTGAACCGAAAATCGAGAAAGAGGAAATAGAGCGTAAGAAAGATGGATGTCATCGTGGATGGGATGGCAGCGCGAGCACCGACCAAGGACAGAGCAACCGCCGCGGAGAAACCCGAGTTCTTGAGTGTCCCCATAAGGATAAGAGTCTTGCGGTCAGGCTCAGGGATAGCGAGCCTCTTGGTGGTTGTGTCAATAGCCCAACCAATGAGGAACGGAGCCACAAAACCAACCAGCAAAGTCAGCAAGAAAACGGACGGCTCCTGAACAAGGACATCCCGATTCAGTCCCACGACCGCGCAGACAACGATGGCAAACGACCAGTTGACGATAGTTCCGCGATAGTCCTCCAGGCGCTTTTCAAAACCCACAAAAAGGATCAGTCTCGAAATTACGAAGGGAATGATGACCAGTTCGGCCAGCACCCAAAACAGCTTCGCCGCCGGGATGATGTTTCCGCCAAGCAACAGCAAGGTAATCAAAGGTGCCAACGCCAACGAAGCCAAATACCCCCCGAACGTGCTCAAGAGAGCCAACGCCTTGTTGCCACCAAGCACTACGGTGAACGGAACCACCGCCACGGCGGGTGGTGCTGCAACAAAAAGAACGAACCCGACCCAAAGCGGCTCATCCGGCATCAGCCACCGCGCCAGAACCAGCGTCACAGAACCCAGAATGAGATAGTTGAACACAATCGTGAGAGCGGTCGCGCGAACCAGTTGACGAAACTGCAGAAAGACCGAGGTCGGAATCTCCGTCGTGGAGACGGCCATCACCAAACCGAGAAGAGGCAGGATGAACGGCTTCGCCCATCCTGCCTTCTCTCCAAGCAAAAGTCCGAGAACGATACTGAACGGAAAAACGAAGTTTCGGCTTCCCAGAATCCGAAGCATACGCGCTCACATCCCTTCAGCCGTTCGATGCTTCAGCAGACGAAAGATCAGCGACTCGCCCAGATCATGCCGCGCTTGACGATTTCCTTCAGTTGGGGAACTTCGAAATCCTTTGCAACATGTCCCAGCGCAGTATAGAACACACGACCCTGGCCCCACTTTCGCTTCCAGACAGTTGGCATCACACATCCGTCAATCCACGGCGTGTGCTCTCCCGTGAATGTGGTAGTCGCCAGAACTTCGTTGGATGGATCCACATGCATGTAGTACTGCTCCGAGTTCATCTCGAAGTCGCTGAGCCCCTTGGTGATCGG
>JAKQFZ010000540.1 GCA_029558215.1 Candidatus Omnitrophota bacterium | reverse complement strand
ATTGGCCTTTGCATCAATGATGGTGGCGACAACTTCAAGGTATCAGAGTTTACTTCGCTGATGGGTTGTCTGGAGATGGACCGGGTTGCTGCTAGAATTGAACGTCGGCGGCATCTGGCCAAGATTTACAAGGATCGTCTGGGGGATATCTTCGATGTCTTCTATGATGATTCCATTGCCAACTCCTTCTACAAGTGCATCATTAAGACGCCAGAGACTCAGGAATTCTACAAGGGGTTCTGTAAAGAGCGTGGGATCAGTTTGACGGGTGAAGTTTACAAGATTCCGGTGCATGAGCAACCTTTGTATCGAGACGACTTCTGTGCGGGAAGGTTTCCGGTCACGAACCATTTCAGCAAACATCATATCTGTCCGCCGTTGTATCCGGAATTGACGGACGAGCAAGTTGAATACACATGCCAAGTATTGAGGGAATGCCATGAAAAACAGAGTAGCTAAGATTGTTTCTGAGGAGAAGATCGAGATTTTCGAGGAAGAGATTCCAGTCTTGAAGGACGGCCAAGTCCTCGTGAAGCTGAAGGCAGTTGGAATTTGCGGTTCCGATCTGCACTTCTTCCGTCATTGTGGTCTGGGTTCCTTCAAGAATCCATTGCCGATTGACATTGGGCACGAGCCTGCGGGAGAGGTTGTAGAGAGCAAAGCTCACGGGTTCCTCATGGGCGACAAAGTAGCAATTGAGCCGGGGCTTGTTTGTCTGAACTGTCAGTTCTGTGTGAGTGGACGGCACCACCTGTGTGAGAAAGTGAAGTTCCTTGGGGCCAATGACATTGGTGCTTTCCGGGACTTCATCATTCTTGAACCAGAACGTCTGATGAGAGCCGATGGTCTTTCCTTCGAGAAAGCTGCTCTTTTGGAGCCACTTGGCGTAGCATTGCACGCCGTAGAGCGTGTAAAGCTCAAGATTGGCAGCAGGGTGGGCATCTTGGGGTCAGGCACGATTGGCCTGTGTCTGGCGTCAGTTCTGTCACAGATGGGTTGTTATGTGACAACGTTTGATCCTCTGGAATACAGGACGCAGTTTTCTCTCAAGATTGGAGCAAACTACTGTGTTTATGGAGATGCAGGCACCAAATTCAATTTCGATGTTGTATTTGATGCGGCTGGCACACAAGATTCATTCACTAAGTCTATGAAGTATGCTGGTCCCGGTGGTCAGGTCTGCATCGTTGGCATTCCAGAAGTGGACCTCTTTGAGATCAATCCGCATCAAATGCGGGTCAAGGAGCTTACCTTGACCAACTCCCGTCGATCAAATCAGAAGCTCAGGTTGGCTTACGAACTCGCATTGGGGACAATTGCATCCGACGAACATGACATTGAAAAACTCGTAACTCACAAAATGTCTCTGGAAGATATCCAGAAAGGTTTCGAGATCGCCAGTAAATACCAAGACGGCGTAATCAAGGTAATGATCACAGGATAAACATGGCAATTTTCGACTGTTTCCCATTCTTCAATGAGCTTGATGTCATTGAGATTCGTTTTCGTGAACTCTATGACGTGGTAGACCGCTTTGTGTTGTGTGAATCGACACTCACACACGGCGGTCAGCCCAAACCATTGTATTTCCAAGAGAATCGGGAGCGGTTTGCCCCATTCCTCGACAAGATTACGGCTCTTGTCTGTGGCAATCCATCTCAAAAAGAGCCCGGTCAGGACATGAACTGGACTCGTGAGAGAAACCAGCGCAACTTCCTGACCAATGGGATTGGAGCCGCCCACAGCGATGATGTGATCATCACGACAGATGCCGACGAGATCGTGTCTCGTGAGAAGATTGAAGAGATCAAGAACATCGACCAAGGCAAGCTCTACACCTTGGAAATGCAGGCGTACTGGTATTACGCCAATCTGACCTCGGACCCGAAGTGGACTTTGGGCAAAGCTATTCGTTTCGGATCACTTCACAGCAAGTTTCAAGGCAATCTGAGCTATGCTCGGAACTCTGGCACAGAAGGTTGTATCTTCGGCGCTGGCTGGCATCTGAGCTACATGGGCGGCTATGACAGAGTCAAGCAGAAGCTCCAGTCGTTTGCTCATCAGGAGTTCAACGCCGACCAGTACACCAACGATCGTCACATCAAGGACATTGTCCGGTTCGGCACGGCGGCGTGGGATGATTTCGCAGCGACGGCTCCTCGTGGGAGTACGCCGTATTGGCGGTTTGTAGACCCAACTACCGCCAATGCTCCACGCAGCGTTCGGGAGAAGACCTGTAGCCCCAATTTGTTCCTTGACGCTCACTTCTCTACCTACGACTACGATTGCGGCAATCTGTACCATCTCAGGCAGTTGGTGCGTGGATTTGATGGGAAGCCGGGTCTAGTGCTCGATATTGGAGGCCATGAGGGGCGTGCCTCCTACTATCTGGCAAACGCTCTACCAAATGACACCATCTACAGTTCAGGAACGGTGCCAGATAGATTCGAGCGAAACATGACCTCGTTGACTGATGGAAATTTCCAAGTCGTCAGCGATCTTGCGGCATTGGCACACAGCACTCTGAAGGTAGTCCACATCAATACTTCAGACAATGCTCAAGTATTGGATTTCGTGATGCCCAAGCTGGCGGCTCAGGCCATTATCTGCGGTTATGGCGAAGGCGTGGCCCGTGAGAAGCTGGGCGACATCCAAACCTCGGGCAACTTCTGGTGGAAGGCAATCGGATGAAGGTAGCAGTTTGTTTCTCTGGTCTTGTCAGAACTTTTGAGGAATGTTGGCCTTCGTATGAGCCATTCCTTCAGAAGTACGATTGCGACTTGTTTGTGGCTTCGGTGGCGAATGATGTTCTGCCCCGGTATCACTTCAAGAAGGTATTGTTTCAAGAAGACGAGGTCATGGCGGATCGCTGGTGGAATATCAACAATCATCCTCAGAGCCCCGGCCAGCACATGCTGCGACAGTTTTACTACATCCAGCTTGCCAACGATCTCAGGCGTCAATACGAGGCCGAGAAGGGCGTGGCGTATGATTGGGTGATTCGCACGAGACCCGACTGTGAGATCGTCGGAGAGCTTCCAGACCTGACGCAGTGTGATCCTACTCGAATCTACATTCCTGCGGGCCACGACCATCCTGAAGCGATTCCGGGCTTTGGAATCAGTGATCGG
>JAKQFZ010000506.1 GCA_029558215.1 Candidatus Omnitrophota bacterium | reverse complement strand
ATACCTTCCTTGATAAAGCGCTCTTCGAGAATACTCAGATGCTCATCTCGTGCTTGATTCCGGCTTAGACCGATGATACACCAATCGTCGAGATTCAGACCTAACCTTGAGACCACCTGATAGAGGTGTGCTTCGACCGACTGTGCAGTCCTGCTGCTCGATTGAGTTGGCTCAACTAGAACAATTAGCATCTTCTTTCTTCGAGGGTGTATCATCAGATCGGTTATCACACCACGAACTTGCTTTGTTGTTCTTGCCTCAAGCTCAACAACCCAATCGACCCCGAATACGGCGTCGGGAATCACTCGATGTACCTCGAATGACGGGACTCTCGTTTCGGCCTCAATGAACGAGAGCCGGTCCAGGTTCAAAGCACTCAGCAAGCCTTTGAGATATCCCTCGTGAGAGCAAGTGCTCGATTGGGCTGTCATTGCCTCACTAGCAACTGTTGAGAAGAGCCTTGGTCGGTGTTCACCCGTAGCGAATAGGTTCCCGAAGCCTCTTGGCTCAAGTCAACCACGTGAAGGGTCTTGCTGCCATTAGCCATGAACGTTCGGTTCATTACCTGCCTGCCACGACTATCGACAACTAACAGGTATACCATTCCTTGGAGTTCCAGTTCGAGATGGAACAGACCGTCCGCGGGATTGGGGAATACTCGTACTCCTTGAAGCTGTAAGTCATCATCATCGTTGATACCAATGCCAAGAGAAACGCTCGTGCACAGGCCTGCGGAGTTTACGCAGCCGTTCACATCGACATAGGTATAGATGATAGTGTGCGTTCCGGGTCCGGCAACTGAGGGTGTGAATGTGGATTCGGAAACGCCTGGACCGATGAAGATTCCGCCCGAGGGTGTTCCAACGAGGGCTGCAGGTGGGTCCGATGTCAAGTACGAAGTATTCAAACCGCTCAAACTCGTCGCGGTCGGGGAAAGGCATGGGCCAAGTCCATTGAAGAGGTTGAGAACCTCTTGGGGCGTAAGCACGCGGTCCCAAATCCCTATGTCATCGATGTCACCTAAGAAGTTGGGGTTGATACCGGGGTTGCAGTTGCTCTCGCCAACGAAAATAGGAATCGATGTATTGGGGAAGGGGTCTGTTGGAAATGAGATGGAACCTGCGAACTGGCCATCCAAGTACAGTGTCAGTTCGCTTGCAGTTACATCTCGGACAGCGACCACATGATGCCACGCACCAACACTGGCAGTTACGTCTTCAAG
>JAKQFZ010000503.1 GCA_029558215.1 Candidatus Omnitrophota bacterium | reverse complement strand
GGGGTTAAGCTGGAAGGCAACCTTCACAGTCGAACCCGCGCCGACAATCTTGCCGACGATGGGCTGTCCCTTTGCGTCGAAAATCTTGATGGTGACTTTGATGGTCTCGCCATCCTTCGTCTTGATGATTGCGCCCTGCTTGAAGTGGAACAGCAGGTTGCCTGTCTCGTTACCCTCATCGTCAAGCTCAGGCTTGTACGGGGGGTCAGCCCTCTTGATGTTCTTCTTCGGGTTGTCCGCCTTGACAGCGGCGAAGTTCGCTTCACGGGCTTCCTCAATCAGCTTGACCAGCCCGGCGGCTTCCTCTGCGGGAACCTTCAGCCGGATGGAAAACTCACCCGCCTGTTTGAACTTCGTGTCGGGCTTCGTCAGCCACGGATAGGCGGCGATACCCTTCGGAGTTGTGAACATCTTGTTGCGCTCTTTCTTTTCAGCCACGTAAATCTCCTTTCACGCCTCGACTTCATCGAAGCTGTTGATGGTTTTGGTTTCGATAACTTCAAACCCAAGGTTGCTATCCTGATAGATAGTTTCCAGTTCAACCCCGAGCCTGTGAAGTTTTGCCAACAGGTCCACCGGAACCTTACGGTCAGCCTTCACATACTTCCGCGCCGACTCAATCAATACGTCGATGTATTCCCTGTCGCGCATAACTTCACCTGTCCCTTCGCCGCCCAATCAGCCTACGCCGCCCATCCTCTGTGAGCTTGCGGTAGAAAACTTTGGACCGCAGTTTATAGTCTTCCAGCTTCAGCGCGGGTTGCAGACTACCGCACTGAGGGCAGGAAAAGGTTTTGGTTGTGGAGTAGGCAATGAACTTCGCTCCACACTTCTTACACCGCACGTCATAGACGTTGTTGATGGCGTTGGAGTCTTTCATCGCAGTTCCCCCGCAACGTAAGCGCGGAACGCCTTGAGCGTGTCTGGCTCATGCTTGGACATCTCGCGCCGGATGTTGTCACCGAGTTCCAGCATCAGGTGCGGCTCGTAATCCATGAGGTCCGCCACCATTGCCGACAGAAAGGCGAGGGACTGAACCTTGAGGGCGGGGTTCGGGGGCGTGATGTTGTCGAGAGCGTGGACCAGCTTGTAACTCTCCTTCACCGCTTCGGCAGGGTTGCCGTTCATGAGGTTATCTCGTGTCATAGTGTGTTGTCTCCTTTCGTTTCGGTAGGGTTACGCTTCGATGAGGTACTGAGGGTGAGTCAGAAGAAGCTGGTTCATCCGAGCGTCTGACTTCAGTCTGTCGATGAGGTCTTCGATGGCTTCCATGTCAGCCACCATCTCATCGAACAGCAACAGTTCTTCGATTCCCTCACCGAGAATTTCTGCTACACCTTCACAGGCTTCACAGGTGCAGACACCATTCTGAATCTGACTAATAAACCAGCCGGTAGCCAGCTTCTCAAACTCCTTGCGTGTCATGGTGAGAACGATAGTGGGTTGTTCCATGTGTGTTTCTCCTTTCCGTTATTGTTTTTCTTGGCGGCTTTTCTGCGCGCCTTCTTGCTAAGTTTCTTGTCAAGCCGGACGAAGTTCCCTCTGGACGTGCAGAGGTACTTACCGCCGGATTCCATCGTGAACACTTCGCCGGACTTGATTTTCACCGGCGTCACGAGAATCTGTTTCCGCCTGTTCAACCGAGCCTGTGCGCCGAGAATG
>JAKQFZ010000499.1 GCA_029558215.1 Candidatus Omnitrophota bacterium | reverse complement strand
TAAATACTCCGGAATAAGAATCTCTTTCCTGGGAAGCAACGCCCTGATGTCCTGATTGAACGTAACAGAAGCCCTCGTGATGGCGACAGGAAACGTGTGAGCCAGAATTCCAGATCGCACTACTATAAGGATTGTGCTTGGCTCTACAAGATTAGTAGCGCTTTCGTCGACTGCTTCTTCACTAATATGTTCCTCCGAGTCGTGAATCTCTGTGACCTTCATATCGCTGGGCGAGACCCAGGGAATAGGCCCACTCCAGTATTCTTGCTTTTTTCGTGAAGGCGTACCCCCACTTCTCGTTATTGCGATCTCACGGATATTTTTCTGAGGCCAGGCACTACCATTACATTCAAACGTGTCATGAAATATCGAAGGCAAGATGGCCTCTGCCAACTCCAGCGCATCTTTCCTTTTGCGGCGGACCTCGTCGGCCTTCTCGAGGATCTGGACAATCCGCTCCTGGACGGGGATTGGCGGTATCGCAACAATCTGTTCGTAAACTCGATCTCTATTCAGACCCGGTTTTGTAGTGGTGTCAATAAAACGACGCGGATCAAGCCACTTGAAAAGGTAGTAAATGAAGTCGATGGAATGGACTCGTCCATCAGTGACGTTGATGAAGTACGTAGTATCGATGGGCCAGGACTTGGGCTCTGCCCAGTTGATTTCACCAGCACTTCCTTTGCGTCCGACTATGATTGTTGGCTCTTCAAGAAGATACTGGTGAGCACGCCCTATTTCACCGTTGGAGCCATATACCGCATAAGGACCAGGCCGCCGTTTTTTCTCAGGGAAAGATTTCCCATACTCAAGGCTCAGTATCTTTCCCAGAGGAATATCAACCCAATTCGACTTGTGAGTTGCTTTTCTCATGTCTCGTCCTTCCATCCGAGGACGTTTCTCGCCTGGTCCAAGAACCGACCCGTTGTCGCCATTGTCAACACATGGGCCGCTCCATCCTCACAAAGCAGCCAAGTCGTTTGCGGCAGGTCGAGACACGACCGGTAGGTACGCCATGGTGTCAGATAGGCATTCCATGCGTCAGCGTGCTTCTGGTGATCGCTCTTTGATGCGAAACCAGGGTGATTTTGCCGCGCTTTCTCTCGGGCCAGGGATGCGAACACAAACCCATGGATATGGCCTTTGGGGTTGGCAGCGTTTCCCGTTCTGCTTGAATACGCCAGATGCTCATGAAGCCTCTTGATGACCCTCTTCGGGGGTCTGCTCTCGGTCAGGCTCTCGTGCCAGAACAGGACTTCACGAGTTTCCATCTTTCGACCGTTCTTCTCTGCAAGAATGAAGAACACGCAGGGCTCGTTCACCGCTGAAGCTACAATCTGGGCGTCCTTCAGGATACGTTTCCACTTGGCGGAGGGGTCGGGCTGAACCCCGCCGAGTTCCAGAGAAGCCATCGATACGCCCGTCGGCAGGCCCTTGCCGTTCTTTGAAGGTGACACCGGGGCGCTACCGTCAAAACAGAGATCAGGGTAACTCCGGACGAGCCACTCCAGGGCCACATCGCGCAGATAGATGCAATTCGTCTCAGGCAGAGCGTCAGCAAGCTGGGCGTCGTTGGTGATGAAAAGGGTATGCCCGTTCGTCAGACTGGTAGCTCCGATCAGGGCGTCGGGTGTCTTCAGGGCAATCCTGTCGCCGGGG
>JAKQFZ010000398.1 GCA_029558215.1 Candidatus Omnitrophota bacterium | reverse complement strand
CCACACACTCCAAATAATAGACAAGACGCACAGAGACAAATAATGCCCGTACCGACGTTAATCTCATTTACGTGCTTCTTCAGATATTCTACGTATTGTTTTTCTGCTTTTGCGTCCATGTTCTAATTTCATCTTCCAACGTCAGCCTTCTGGCTGAGAGAGCCCGGCCGCGGGCTCTCGATAGCCAGGAAGGCCTGGTTCGATGCTTCTTCCATTCACCTCAAGCAGAGTTTGCAGAAACAGACGATTGAGCAATCTCTTGTCCTTTGTTTCCGGGTTCGCCTGTTCAGACGCGTTCATTCTGGAGACTTGCTGTTCGACGAATGATGAAATGATCTCGTTGCGGGGCCCCTTCCGGAGTTCGTCCCCCTGCTTCTTTGTCGCTAGCAGGGTGTCAATCTCGCGTCTCAACATCGGATCCGTGACTACAGCATCAACAAGTTTCTGGAACTCCGTCGGCACGACCCCGCGTCCCTGTTCGATCCAGAGACATGCAAGAACAGGCCGAAGGACATAGAAGTACTTCTTCGTCCAGACTTCGTCGCCCTTGAGATACTCTCGTAGATTCCCGGCCGCCATGTGAAGATAGTGGTGCATACAGGAGATTGGCGAATAGTAACGCGGGAGTAGCCGCCGGAGTTCCGAAATCAGTCCTGATTTGGACCGGTAGACAATGGGTGACTGTATCCACTCCAAAAGGGGTGGGTTTGAGCGTCGAAATAACTCGAGGGCTTTGGGCAGATCCCACCCCGATAAGTCGAGTTGATCTGAAACTGGTTGCTCAATCACGTCTCGTTCGGGCGCGATGGTCAGATACCAGGGGGTCTGGTGTACGTAGATGAATCGAACATCATAGTCGCTGTCCGCAGATTCGAACCCCCACGCGCGACTTCCGGATTCGCATGCGTACAGAATCGTGACGTCATGTTCTTCCTCGACGCCGGCGAGGGCCTTCTGGATTCCCTTCTCTCTGTTCTCATTCATCTGTTACATCGAATCGCGGCGCTCACCAACTTTGGCTCGAGCCTAGCAGGCGCAGCCTGCGACGGCCAGCCAAATGTTGGTGAAGCAACTTGTTCCGAGGCGCGCTTCGCGCCGAAGGGGCAAGTTGCGAACGAAGTGAGCGCC
>JAKQFZ010000463.1 GCA_029558215.1 Candidatus Omnitrophota bacterium | reverse complement strand
GATTCTCTTGGGTGTATCACCAATGGTTCGCAGATCATCAACTGTCTGATAAGGCGAGTCTTCCGCCACGGCAAGCACCCATCGCACCGGACGAAATGTCCGCTTCGAATAGCACAGATCGGCCAGGATTCGCACCTTGTCCGTCACCTTCGTCTCGGTGATCCAGTCCCAACCCGAAAGTCCCGCGTCAAGACTTCCATTGGCGACATAGATGGGAATCTCCTGAGGTCGAAGCAACACAGGCTTTATCTCCTGATCGTTCGAGCTCAGCCACAGGGATCGGCTCGACCCGTAGAAGGAAAAACCCGCTTTGGCGAAAAGGGCAAGTGTTGATTCCTGAAGGCTTCCCTTCGGGACGCCCAGGAGCACTTGTCGGCTCATGTCAGACGCTCCTCCGCTTTTGAAAATGAAGACAGAACACCCCGCTTGGCAGCAGAGCACTCCTGTCGGCAAACCTTATTATCAAATAAGAATGCCAAAGGCCTGTCAAGCCTTTTTGCCGAGAAATGGGAAAACAGAGGCCAAAACCTGGGCTGAAACAGGGTCCGATTACATCTGGCATCGTCGAGCCCTGTCCGCGAGGTGAACAGGCTCGGACGCCCTTATCATTCGGTTGTCTCTAGCACCTTTCGTGGAAGGAAATCCATGTCTTCCCAATTCTCCGCAGTCTTTGCAAGGTTCACCAGAAAAGCCTGCAGTTCCTTGGGCTGCGCAGTCAGAAGAACACCATCTTCCACCTTCTCATGCTTGATGGCATCGGGATTGGCTGTCAAAACTTTCTTGAGTGCATCTGGCTTAAGGATCGCCATCTGAAGTTTTGGCTCAACTTGGCGCACTAGCAAGAACGTGTGCACTGGGATGAGATGGATTTTGTAGAAGTCGTTCTCGTCTAGTTCCGGTTTGCTCGGGTAAAGGTCCAGAAAAATGCAGTCTCCTGATTTCACCAGATGCCCAGAGAACTCACCTTTCGCTTTGGAATTGTCAATGTAAACCGTCTTGTACTCCTTCTCAGAGGTCTTCGTGAAAGTCCAACTTTCT
Source organism: Candidatus Omnitrophota bacterium (assembly GCA_029558215.1). GTDB lineage: Bacteria > Hinthialibacterota > Hinthialibacteria > JAKQFZ01 > JAKQFZ01 > JAKQFZ01. Next base: position 1,119 of record JAKQFZ010000463.1, on the reverse strand, counting down.
CCACTGTCTTCGTTCGCCCATATACCGACCAAAGCGGGGTCGAAGATTAGATCCTCTTCCGTGTAGAGGGGATGCAAAGACGGAATGCACCCAAACAGCAGGAGAAAGATTCCAGGCCAGGTGACTCGTACTACTTTTCGCATCGCAATATCCTTTCTCAGAACAGCAGATATGCCCAAAACTCTCGCTATCAAGAAAGCATTATAGCACTCTCTCCAGCATGCAACAAGATCGAGCGGGAATACGGATTTAGCTGGACGTTTCAGCCGAAGAATGCAGAATATCAGGAAGGTTCCATTGACCGAAGGTTCAAACCAAACTGACGGGATATATGACCTATATCCTCTCTTGGATAGGAAGACAGGGAACACGATGAAACCAGGAATTCTGTTGGTAGCCACAGTATGTCTTGCCGCCTCTCCATTCCTGTTCGTTTCACCAAGCCACGGAGAGCGACCGATGAAATCCGAAATTACAGCCACCTTGAACGGAACCGCATTGTTATTCGATTCGCAGAGTGGAGCCATGACCGGGCTTAGTTTTCCTGGGCCGGGAAAGATGCTTGAGGCAGCGCCTGAAAAGGCGAGTCTCCTGGACTTGGCCTATCCCATCAACGATTTTCAGCCGTTGAGGCTGGCGTCACGTTTCTCCAAAGATGCCTCTGTTGATGTCCACAAAGATCGGGTGGTCATTCGCTACGAACGTCTTGGAGCAAGCCGTGATATCTTCGAGCAGCCGGGAGCCGTCGCCGCGACGGTGACGCTTGAGGCCGCTACGGATGGCAGGTCTATCGTCATGCGCTGCGAGGTTGAGAATCGTTCCGACGTGGCAGTGCGTCAGGTTATTTTCCCTGATCTGATGGGACTTGTACCTTTCGAAGGTCCTGATCAAACTGAATTCCGAACCGCCGCTTTCGTAAGCAAACCCTTCAGAGAACTGGTACCTGATGAGGGACGGTTGAGCCTTCATTTCTGTCAGGATCAGTCCTGCGGCATGGTCGAGTACAAATCGGGCGGGATGTTCAGCGAAATGTGGTTGCGTTGGATGGATCTGGGCGGACTTAAGGGTGGTCTGAGTCTTTTTCAGAAGGCCTGGGGATGGGACGTTCGCCCCACTGTG
>JAKQFZ010000459.1 GCA_029558215.1 Candidatus Omnitrophota bacterium | reverse complement strand
GCGATCCTGATTGCCCCCACCCGAACTCCGACGCCACTGTACACCTACACGCCAACCAACACCCGAACACCGACGCGAACTCCGACTCGCACCCCGACCTGGACCCCAACGCCAACTCTGACACCGACACCGACGGAATCCGCGACGGAAACACCAACACCATGAGCGGGTCAGTTAAGGGCGGGTGATCTTCTTTTCAAGAGCAGCCCTCAGAACCGCTTCGCGAACCTGAGGGCTGGCACCCAGAGGGGTCAGTCGGAGCATGAGAAAAGAGAGGGCACCCGGCAGAATCCCCCTTTGATCCCCCCTTGTTAAGGGAGGCAGGACCGTTCTTACCCTTTGGTAAGGGCAGGGGGGATTTTCGGGAGAGCATACCTCCACCCCATCCGTAACTGAGCCAGTTCTCTCTGTTTCTGTTTATCCTTTGTCGCAGGGTGCTGCCATGCAATAATGGTCTTGCATCTCTTACTGAGACGGAATCGGAAGTAACTGGAGAGGCGCAGATGAAGTATGCAGAAATGTCTTTACTCCTCGGACTCGTTCTCTGTGCGCCAATGGCGCTTGCCGACGACTGGATTTCCGCAGAGGTCAATGTTGAGACTGAGAACCGAATCGGCTCCATAGAGCCTGATATGCTGGGTGTCGGCCTTCATATCGGAACCAAGCAGATGATTGGGAACCCCGAAAGCGCGGAGCAGGTGGTGCAGATGGGTTTCAAGATGATCCGCTTCCCAAACGGCTGTCAGGCTGACGAGTACAACTGGCTTGCTGCTCAAGACAAGGGGCAGGTCACGGTGGATGATTTTCTCGAATTCTGTGAGAAGACCAACACGACGCCATACTATACGCTGAACATGCAGGGGGGAACAGACGGACTCGATCATCCGATTCCGGAGAACGCCAGCCTCGATGAGCGGATTCGATACAAGCACCACGCTCCAAACCCATGCGGATATACTGCAGAACGCTATCACTACGGCACACTTGATGAAGCAGTGCAACTGGTAAGCAAGTACACCGTCGAGCGCTTTCTGAATGGCGACCAGCCCATCCAGCACTATGAACTGGGCAATGAAAACTGGGGACAGTGCTCGAGTGACTGGCAGCCGGAAGTCTACTGCAGAACGGCTGAAGTCTATGCGTCGGCAATTCGATCTGTGGTCAATGAGGAGGCACGTGAGCATCCGGAGCTGCATTCCGTCAAACTCCGAATCACAGCGGTCGGCTATCCGATCATGGGAAACAACCAGGATCCCGAACAAGCCACCAATCACAAGATCAACGTGGCATGGACGGAAGGTCTGAATGACCTCTATCGAAGGGGGATCATTGATGCGGTTCAGGAACATTTCTACCCACACAGTACCGGAACCGGCGATGCGCTGGTGTGGACAGAGCACAATCTGAACAACATCATGCTGACCCGTCGAGGAATTCCAAATCCAAGGCTGAATGGTTATTTCGATTCCGATTTGGATTACGAAATGCCCATTGACTACACCGAATGGAATCTCAAGTGTTGGGGACCTGCGCCACAGTTTCATCCGGTTGCCAACGCTGACTTCGAAGAGGGATTGGCGAACTGGATCACGGAAGCCTCACCAGAGCGGGGAGCGCGACTCTTGGTCACACCGCGAGCGCGGCGTCGTGGAGAGAAGGGTCTGGAAATCCGCACCGGTTGGCGCACAGCCGTCGCCGAGGCATCCATCACGTTTATGCCTGATGGAAAGCAACCGGATTTGTACATGGGTGGCTGGGTTCGCACCAACAAACCAGATGCCGTATCGCTGATTCTTCGGAACGCCGGTCAGGTGATTCAGGAGAGAAAGGCTCTTTCGAAGGATCGTTGGCAGCGGTATCTTGTCGGTGCCGATCTGCCGGAGGCGACTTCGGAAGCCGAGTTTGTGATTCGCGTCCACGGGTCAAGGGTGAAGGTCTGGTTCGACAACCTTGAGGCGATCACCTACGCAAGCAAAGCGTCGCGGGCACCTGTCTCGGTCAACACATTTGAGCAGCAACTGTACGGCGTGGACGCGATTCGAAAGATGATCGAGCACGGCACTGCTCTGACACACTTTCACCACCTCTTTGGAAACTATGGTTGTCCAACGCTGAAAGTGGACTGCACCCCACGGGACAACGCCAACATCTTCAAGTTCTACTCAGGCCGAATTGGAACGCACCGACTCAAATCAGAAACACACGTTGGCACCTTTGACTACGCAAGTCATGCAGCTTCGTGGGCAACGGATTTCAATGCTCTGGCGCCAAACACAACATCCATTCCCTGTCTTTCGGCGCTGGCCACGAGAGATGACAACGAACTGCATCTGCTTCTGATCAACCGAAGCACCGATCGAAATGTCAGAACACGCATTCGGCTTTCCGAAAAACCGTCTTCCGAGACTGCCTCTGTTCGCCGCATCACTTCCGAAGACTACAATGCTTCTGGAGCCGTTCTCTCAGAACACGAGCGATCAGTCTCAAAGACCTTCACACACATCGTACCACCCCATACGGCCGATATGATAACCATTGCGATGGAGTGAAGACGAAGCACTTGAGCAGGCACGAACGTTCGTCCAAGCAGTCCGCGTCTTCTTTGAGCGCAAGAGCGACTCGGAAAGTTGAACTCTACGGTCTCCGCGCTGAAGACAACTGATGAGGCAGAATCTGCACCGCGTATCTACCTTCTCACAAACTTCACGGCATCCGCAGCAACAAAGCCGTCCGCGTTGTTGGTGATTTCGATATACTGGTTCTCGTTGGCGCGACCAAACTTGTAGATTCCCAGGGAATGCCAGCCGACGGAGTCCCGCGAGTAGTCAACGGTAGCGGTCGTTGACTGCTTGCCTCGGGCGATGGTGTATGGCACGTTCGTTGCCGGTTTCTGACCGCCGAACAGGAAGACTTGCTTTGCGGGCAGCCAGACGAAGACCTCATACTTGCCTGAAGTCTCCAGATTCGGAGTCCATCGAGCGGTTTTGGAACCGTCGCCTTCTGCTGCATAGTATGCCTCTCCCATATAGGAGTCGTTGCGGTCTTCCTTTCCCCAGCCTTCCGAACACTCAAACGCGCCCGTTCGGCTTGCTCCCCAAGGCATCGAGTTATCCACGACGACGGTGTTCTTTCCTTCATCAGGAATTCCATCGAAAGCATTGGAGTCAATGACCACACTGCCGTTGCTCTCATTCAGGATGCCTTCAATCCCCGAACCGATATTCCCCGTGATCACGGCTTTTCTGACCCCTTCACGAAGCCAGACTTTCGGACAGGACTGAAAGAAGTGTGAGCTGTTGATGATCAAGTTTCCCCCAAGGCAATCAATGGCGAACTGTGGAGTGTCAATATACCCCCAATGGCGGAAGTTGCAGTTGTCGAAAGTCACTGTTCCTTTTCCATCCAGACGCGCGATCATCTTCGCCGGTCCCCAGAAGGCGCTGTTCTGAAACTGCAGCGTTCCGATGAAGTCAGGCGTCGTGACGACTTCGACGGAATCCTTCCCGCCAAAGCTGACAAACTCACCATTGGTGATTAACACACCCAGATCAGACGCGCTCTCGGCATAGACGGCGTACTCTGCGAAGTCGGCACCGATGCCGACGAAGTTCCCGTTGCACGGCCCTTGACCGACATTGACAAACTTATAGCCGATCTTATAGCCCCAGCAGAAAGTGTTGAGAACGTACTGCCAGTCAGTGCGTCCGAAGATGAACGCCTCCCCGTGTTCTCTCGTGTAACCCGCTCCCTGCCAGAATGGCCAGAAATGAACGTTCTCGATGCGTCCGACGTCGAGACATCCGTCAATGAATATCCCCTTTCGAAGAGGCTGTCCGTAGAGGTTTCGGATGAGAAAACGCCCGACTCCACCCGCCTCATGCCGCGTGTTTCCAAAGTCCACACCGAGATAGGGGTTGATCAGCATGACGTCAATGATAGACGGGTTATCTCTGATTCCTGCGATGCACCAGGGATAGGGCTGAATGTCATCAGACTTCTGTTCGGGGTAGTAGATCGTGACGCCTTTGAGTGTTGCGGCGGGCTGAAGCGTGATGAACGGAGTGCCATTTTCATCGCCTCTGCCTTCGACTGCAAGCAGCGTTGAGCCCGCCATTGCCGACCAGGCGGGTGGCGCTGTCCAGATGCCCTCAAGGGTCACATGGGACGGAATGTTCAGATGCCCTCTGACCATGTAGTTACCAGAAGGCAGCCAGACGATGCCTCCTCGCGCCGCGCCAGCGTCATCCAATGCTCTTTGGATGGCGGCGGTATCATCGGTTGTCGCATCACCCACCGCGCCATAGGCTTTCACGTCATAGACGGAGCCTGGAGTCGAAGTCTCTTGACTGTATCCAGTGACAACAGTAAACAACACACCAATCGAGAACAGGAATGCAAAACCGGAAATGCGCATCACTTCGCTCCTTTGACTGTTTCCCTCTGACGTATACCTACAGAACAATCCGAGTCATTGCAAACAGATTGTCTGTTCACATCTTTCAACGCTCCCCTGAGAAAGTTTCCAACTCGTTGGTCAGCTGTTCCCATTCCTTCAGCGTTTCGAGATTCTTCGCAGTCTCCTCAGTGTGTTGTTGAGTGAGTGATGCAAGTTGCGTGTAGTCGGTGGCGATTCGAGGATCTTCCATCCTCTGACGAATCTCTGCGATCAGCGTTTCCTGTTCTTCGATTTTCTCTTCAAGCGACGCAATTCGACGCTGAAGTGAACGAATGGCTCGATTTCGAGCCTTATTCTCTTCGTATTCCTGCTTTCGTTCGGGTTTTGTCTGAGCGACTATTTGTGCTGATTCCTTCGGCTGTGAATTGTCGCCGATGACCATCGATCGCTCGTACTCCAGGTATTCCCCGTAGTTGCCAGGGAACGTCCGAATGCCCCCATCTTTGATTTCGACAATTCTATCGGTGACCCGCTCCATGAAGACTCGGTCGTGAGAGACAACAACGACCGTTCCCGAATACGTCTTCAACGCCTTCTCGACCGTGGCGCGTGACGTGACGTCCAGGTGGTTTGTCGGCTCATCCAGAAGGAGAAGGTTGGCGGGACTAAAAAGCATCTGCGCCATTCGAAAACGCGTTCGCTCCCCACCCGACAGGGCGCTCAGTGGTTTCTCAACCTCGTCCCCGCTGAAAAGAAATGCTCCGAGAAGATCTCGACCGCGCTGTGCCTGGCCTGGTGGTGCTGAGACTTCTATGGCTTGCAGAAGTGTTTGCTCTGAAGTCAGCGTTCCAGTGTCCTCCTGAGCAAAGTAGGCAACACTCACCCCGCGACCCAACGTGAAAGTGCCCGATGTTGGTTTCTCCCGACCGGCGAGGATGCGCATGAGTGTGGATTTGCCCGCTCCGTTGGGACCAACCAGACCAATTCGTTGACCTCGATAGATAGCCAGATTCACATCGGCAAAGACTTGAAGATCGCCGTATGACTTTCCAAGCCCCTCCAACTGGATGACTTCGCGGTAACTCGGTGGTGCTTCAGGAAAGGCGAAGTAGATTGCCTCTCCATAGAAGGGTGGTGGCAGTCGTTCGATTTTCTCAAGCTGCTTGACGCGACTCTGAACCAACGAAGCACGTGCTGCGTTGTAGCGGAACTTGCGGATGAACGCTTCCATCTGCTCGATTTCCTGTTGTTGGCGTTCGTATGCCTGGAGCCGCTGCTGCCGTTTGATCTCACTTTGTTTCAGGTAATTGGTGTAGTTGCCTGTGTAGGCGTCTCCTTCTCCCGTCTCCAGACAAACCACGCGATCCACAAGCCGATCCATAAATGCTCGCTCATGGGAAACCATAATCACTGTACGGCCACTTCCCCGAATCCATTCCTCCAGCCACAGCATGGACTCGAGATCGAGGTGATTGGTCGGTTCGTCCAAGAGCAGGATGTCTGGTCTTTCCAGAAGCAGTTTCGCCAGAAGAATTCTCATCTTCCAGCCACCCGAAAACTCCTGACACGAACGGGAAAGATCCTCCTGTCGGAACCCGAGACCAGTGGCGACACGCCGAACCTGGGACTCGAAACTGTAACCGTCCTGATGCTCCACCAGATGGGAGAGTTCTCCGTAGCGCTCCAGGATCCGTTCATAGTCTGAAGAATTCGGGTCCGTGTGTGCCATCTGGTGCTCCAGATCGGACATCTCTCGAAACGCATGCTGCAGCTGTTCAAAGGCGCTGGACAGCTCAGTTTCGAGTGAATGAGTTGAATCAAAAAGCGCCTCCTGTGGAAGGTATCCGATCGTGGAGCGAGTCGGGCGGCTGATCTCACCTGAATCAGGACGCATCGTTCCTGCGACAAGCTTGAGCAGTGTGGACTTGCCACAGCCGTTAGGGCCAACAACGGCAAGGCATTCGCCTTCCCGAATCTGAATGTCAACACCTTTCAGAACAGGTCTTCCACCCAGGCGCAGATGCACATTTTTCAAACTGATCATGCGCGCATGGTAACCAACCTGAAGGCTCTTGTCATCAGTCTGATGCAAATTGTTTGTATCTGAATCTGTCGAGACATATCCTGTCTCGAGTGTATGGCAGGACGTGCTGTCTTCGAGGCGTTTTGGCGTCCAAACAGGGCGCCGGTAGAGTCAGCAGTCCTTCGCTTTCTGTGCCGAAGAACGCTGTTGACTCAAACGCCAAATATGGTACGTTATTTTCCAGAGGCGGCATAGCCAAGTGGTAAGGCAGGGGTCTGCAAAACCCTCACCGCCGGTTCAAATCCGGCTGCCGCCTCCAGTGCGCCTGCACATTTCCGCACGGGGCGCTCTGCCCACTCCAACGAGTTCCAGTTCGCGGAGGAAGTCAGGATGCCCTTCCGCAGGAGACCGATCAGATGGTAGACCCACGTATTCCCAAATACATCGAATCTTTGGCTCTGATGCAGAAGGGGAACTTCCAGGTAGAAATTCCCGTTGGAGAACAGGATGAGATCGGTAGTCTCGGTCTGGGTCTTCGGACGTTAGGTGAGACACTCAAGCGGGAGTTTGACGAGATTAACGTCATGACCCGTATCACCGAACAGATCAATGCCGGCCTGACTCTCGAGGAAGTCCTGAACCTGGTCTATGACTCGTTTCGGAGTCTGCTTCCCTACGATCGAATTGGGTTCTCGCTCATTGAGCCTGATGGTGAGAATGCGACGGCGGTCTGGGCACGTTCTGACGGCACTGAGATGCACATCACCAAAGGCTATTCCGCGCCTCTTCGGGGAAGCAGTCTTGCCGAGATTATCCGCACAGGGAAACCGCGTATCCTTAACGATCTCGAACAGTACCTCAGGGAGCATCCCGAATCGGAATCCACAAGGAAGGTTCTAAAGGAAGGCATTCGTTCCAGTTTGACCTGTCCCCTCATCGCCAAAGGCAAACCGGTTGGTTTTCTGTTCTTCTCCAGCAAGCAACTGAATGCCTATCGAGATGCTCATGTCGAGTCGTTTCTGGGCATAGCAGGGCAGCTGGCCCTCATTGTTGAGAAGGGTCGTTTGTATGAGCGTCTGGTGGCGCTCAATGAGATCAAGAACAAGTTTCTCGGCATCGCAGCACACGATTTGAGGAATCCCATCGCCGGCATCCTCGGATACACCAGCATTCTGGAGAAAGGTCTGCTCGGTGCGCTTCCCGACCAACAGATGAAGATCGTCGGACGCATCGGTTCGATTTGTACACGCATGCAGAAGATGGTTGAGGATCTGTTGGATGTCAGCGCCATCGAATCCGGAAACCTCGATCTGAAGCGAGAGTGGATTGCCTTGGATGCATTTCTACAAGAGCAGTTCGAAACGGCTCGAATGCTCGCCCAGGTCAAGAATATCGAAATGAGAATGGAGATCCCCAGCGACCTTCCCAGAATCTTTGTGGATTCGGGTCGCTTGGCGCAGGTCATCAGCAACCTTGTCACCAACGCCATCAAGTTTTCCCAATCAGGGACTGTGGTGACGCTTCTGGCGCGGGTGGAAAATGGGGAGGCTCTCATCGCCATCAAGGATCAGGGGCCAGGAATTCCCAAGGACGAGTTGGGGAATCTGTTTCGGGATTTTGGGCGGACGTCCGTCAAGCCGACGGATGGTGAGAAGAGCACCGGCCTTGGTCTTGCCATCGTCAAGCGGTTGGTGGAAGCGCACGGTGGACGCATTTGGGTCGAGAGTCAAGTGGGTGCCGGTTCCACGTTTGTCTTTGCACTGCCACTTCAGTCTGAGCACACCGATTCCGGGACAACCAGATGATCCTTCGAAGGGCATTTGTTCTCCTTGCATCCTTGAGACTCGCTGTCATTGTGCTTCTTGCGCTGTCCTTTGCGATGGCTTGGGGAACGATTCTGGAAGCGCAGTCTGGTTCGGAGGCTGCACGGCGTTTGGTCTATGCCGCCTCATGGTTTGACGGGCTGCTTGTCCTGCTGGCAGCGAATGTGCTCTGCGCCGCCCTTAAGAGATATCCCTGGCGAAGACGTCACGTCGGATTTCTGATCACTCACGCTGCAATTCTGATCATCCTGGCTGGAACATTCCTGACGAGGCACTTTGGTGTCGAAGGAACAATCACTCTTGCGGAGGGTGAAGCCGCATCGGCTTTCTCGGTTGATGAGGATGCGCTTGTCATCGAACATCAAGGCTCTGGCAAGTCATGGGAGTTCTTGCCCGGGTTTGGCCTCAGTCGTGTGATGAATCTGAATTGGGATGAATCAGAGGCCATAAAGGAATTGCGGCTGCAGGTGAAGGAAATCATCCCGCACGCCTTGCCCGTTGAGTCAGTCTCAGGCGGCGGAGAGACTTTCAATCCGGCGGTTGCTGTTGAAGTGCCGGAGCAGGATCATCCCAGTTGGATTTTTGCCAACGATCCTGACAAGAACCGGATAGTCTTGGGCGTTGTTTCAGTTGCACTGCAGGTCTGCTCAACATCCGAAGAGATTCGTCCATATCTGAACCCCGAGGAGACACCATCTCAAGGATATCCGCATGGTGTTGTGGAGATTACCGACTCAGGCGGTCAGCAGACGATTCTGAACGTTGATCCGGCACAGGATGAAAAGCCTGTGCCATTGGGAGAAAGTGGTTGGACAGCGCATATTGCGGAATACCTTCCCGATGCCGTGGTATCCGGTGGACGGTTAATCAGCCGAAGTGAGCGACCCGAGAATCCCGCAGTACGACTCATATTCACTTCACCACAGGGAGTGACCGAGGAAAGGAAACTCTTTGCGCGATTTCCCGAGTTCTCATCCATGCATCGTCAAGCCACGTCCTCGATCCCTGTTGAGGCTCTGTATCGTTTCGAGCAGGATTCCGACTCTTCCGTGATACGGCTGTTGGTGCTGCCGGGCGAAACATTGTATGTGGTGGTTCCCGATGATCAAGGCACGCCGTCCCTGCAGTCTGTCACTGTCGGCCAGATGATCCCTGTTGCCGGAGACGAGAGAAGAGGCATTCGAGTGAGAGCATTTCATCCCAGAGCACAGAAAGTGACTGAATGGATTTCCAGCCCATGGGAAGGCGATCCACCAGCCCTTCGACTGACACTTGGACAAGGCTCCGAAGAGTCCTCAGGTTGGGTTGGCTATGGCGCTGATCCGCTTCTGCTGACGCTCTGTGAGGAGTTTTTCTCACTGCGACTGTCCCAACGCGAAGTGCCTCTTGGTTTTCAGATTCGGCTTCTGGAGTTCGGCAATCCGACTTATGGCGGAACGGGGATGGCGGCTCGTTATTACAGCACAGTGGATGTCAGTCCGACAGACAAGTCCGACCTCGTTGAGAAACATACGATCAGCATGAATCAGCCACTTGTGATGAATGGGTTTCGACTGTTTCAGTCCAGCTACTATCAGGATCCCGATGGAACCAGCGTCTCCGTACTCTCCGTCTCCCGCGATCCGGGGGTTCCGCTCGTGTACTCTGGGAGTTGCTTGCTCATTGTTGGCATTGCACTGACCTTTTACCTACCACGTCAGAGAACAGGAGCGGCTCAAAACGGATGAAGATTCTCGCACCGCTTCTTGCCGTATCCTTATTCATCCTGCTTGTCTCGGTTGATATCATTCGCGGCGAGACTTCCGTTCTTGCACCACTGCATGATATCGCGATCCAGGACAGGGGGCGCCTGAAACCCTTGGACACATTTGCACGAGAGACACTTCGAACAATCACTGGCAACGAAGTGTGGGCAAGTTTCAAAGGTTCTGGATTCCCCATGTCGGGTCAACCCGTTTCCCTCCTTCTGTCTATGATGCTCAAATGGCAAACGTGGTCAGAAGAGCCCGTTATCAAGGTGCGTTTGGCTGCTCTTCGTTCCGATCTGGATCTCCCATCTCGAAGAGTGTCCTTCAAGATGCTTTCAGAACACAAAGTGTTTCGAGAGGCGCTGCGACGCGCTTTCACCAGTAAGGAACAGGGAAAGGAACTGACAGAAAAAGAACGCGCCTTGCTCGAGCTGTTCCAACAGGTTGAGTTGTTTCGCTCTCTCTCCAAGCCTCAAGATGCCCTTGCCATCATTTGTCCAACGACAGAAGAGCACAGAGAAGAGATGACCTGGCTGACGGTCAATCAAGCGATTCAGGCGGGTTTTGAGAATGCGGATGTAATCGCTGAAGCCTTTACTGCAATGGAGGCCGCTGCTGCAGATAATCAGTTCGAAGTCCTATTGCAGTCAGCCAATCGGTTGGCTGATCTCCTCGCGGCCGCCAAGTCTCACTTGAGACATCCACAACTGGAGCTGCAC